>JAYUOR010000407.1:0-9669 GCA_043760765.1 Planctomycetota bacterium
TGCGCTCTTTCTCCACCTTTCGAATTGGGTAGCGGATCCCCGACAAACGGGGCCGCGTGCTTCGCGGCGGCAACCACTGGAACGACGCCATGAACGCACGCTCGTCCAAGCGCAACGGCAACACGCCGGACAATCGCAACGACGACAACGGCCTTCGTCCCGTCAATGCATCGAACCGCCAGATCGCGCAGGCCCTGCCTGCGCGCCGTGCACTGGATGCCCAGATCAGCGACCCGTGCCGCGGGCGCAATAACCCGCGGCCGAATCCAACAGTAGCGAGGTGCCTTCGTTCGGGGTACCACGACCCGTCCACTCAAGCCGCGCACGAACGCAGCTTGCGGCGGTGGTCCGTGGCACTGCGGACGAATTCACCTGACTCGGTACGCTCGTGTGGAGGGAGTGAGCGATCTCTGAGTGGCGCTCGGGCCTGCTCGCCGCCATCCTGAGCGAGATGGTTGCACCCGAAACTTCGCCCAAGTCCGGAACACCGGAGCAGAATCCCTTCGAGGACTTGCTTGTCGAAGCACTGGGGATCCTCGAAGACGGCGGCTCGGCTGCGTTGGAGCAGTTGCTCGAACGCCAGCCCGCGCACGCGACCAATCTGCGTCAGCGCATCGCCGAACTAGGTCGTCTCGGACTGATCGACACGGCGGCCGCGCGCGAAGGCACACGCGCCGAACGCATGGGCGACTTCCGGCTGATCACGGAACTCGGCTGCGGCGGCATGGGCGTGGTGTACGAGGCCGAGCAGGTTTCGCTGGGCCGCCGCGTCGCACTGAAATTGATCCGGCCTGAGTTGCTGTGGTTCGGTGGCAACAAAGCTCGCTTTCGGCGCGAAATCGAATCGGTCGCGCGTCTTTCACATCCGGGCATCGTTCCGATCTACACCGTCGGCGAAGAAAAGGGCGTGCCCTTCTTCGCGATGGAGCTGATCGACGGCTGCACACTGTCGCAGGTGATCGCGCATCTGGCCGACAAGTCGCCGGCGAAATTGCGCGGGGCCGATTTTCTGGCCGCTGTCGCGCATTGCGCGCGGGTGACGGCCGAAGGCGCGGACAATTCGACGGCACCCGGCCTTTCTCCCGAGGCGAGCTGGAACGACGTCACGATTCGCATCATGCGCCAGGTCGCCGAGGCCTTGGAACACGCTCACAGCCGTGGCGTCGTGCACCGTGACGTAAAACCGTCGAACATCGTTCTCACGCGCACGGGCCGTGCGATGCTGATCGACTTCGGGCTGGCTTCGAAGGAAGGCGGCGAGCGTCTGACGCGTTCGGGTTCGGCGGGCGGCTCGGTCGCCTACATGTCGCCTGAGCAGGTACGCGGAAGCGAAGTCGACGCGCGCACGGATGTATATTCGCTCGGCGTGAGCTTCGCCGAGATGCTGACCCTTCGGCAGTTGTTCTCCGGTGCTTCGATCGACATCCTGTGGCGCGCGATCCTCGAGGGCAGCTTCGAACGGCCGCGCCAGCGCGTTCCGACGATCCCGTGGGACGTCGAGACCGTATGCACCACGGCGATGGAGACCGATCGCGAGCGCCGATATGCGAGCGCGGGCGAGTTCGCGAACGATCTTTCCAATCTGCTTGCCCACCGGCCGATCGAGGCGCGGCGCGTGGGTTGGATGCTGCGCGGTCTGCGCTGGGCCCAGCGCCATCCGCGGATCAGCGCGGCGCTACTGGTCGCCGTTGTCCTGGGACTGGCGGGCTCACTGGTCTACGCGCGTCAACAACTCGTGCTCGGCGAGCAGATCCGCGAGCAGCGCGACGTTGCGCGCGATCGCGCAAAGGAGCTGCGCGAATTGGCGACCACGTTCGTATTCGACGTGCACGAGAAGATCAAGCGCCTGCCGGGCTCGACCGAAGCACGCGAGCAGATTGTCACGCAGATGCAGCGTCTGTTCGACACGCTCTCCAAAGTCGAAGGCGACGATCCGACGCTGGCCCACGACCTGGCCTATGCCGATCTGGCGCTGGGCACAATGCTCGAAAAGACCGCGGGTGGCACGCTCGGGCAAGTGAGTAGCTCCGGTGAGCACCTCGAACATGCCTGGAAATACTTCGATCTGCATGCGCGCGCCCCGGACGCGAGCCTTGCGGATCGCCGGTTGCTCGTCCACGTGCAGCGAGTCTTCGGCAATTACCTGACCAACAACAAGCAGCCCGAACGCGGACTCGAGGTGCTCAAACGCGGAATGGAAGACGCGCAGACTCTGGTCGCGCTCTCCGCCAGCACACTCGAAGACTCCGTCAGCATCGCTTGGTTCGACCTGGAACTCGGTTCGACCGAGGCGCGGCTTGGGCATACCACGCAAGCGCGCGAACTCTACTCGTCCGCCGTGGACTTGCTCGTGTCCATGGAACGCGAGCATCCGGAAGTCGCCCTGGTGCTGCGCCCGCTTTCGCGCGCCTATCTGCTGCTCGCGGACAGCTGCGAGGACTCCGGCGATCCCGTGCGCGCGGCGAAATTGTTCGAGGCGGGCATCCAGGCGGCGGAGCGCCTGCTCGCGATCGAACCGGTGCCGCCGATTAACCGTCGCAACCGAGCCGATTGCGTGGCCGGTCTGGCGGGTACCCAAGTCAGGTTGAGCGATCCGGTAGCGGCCAAGCGCAGCTTCGAGCGCGCGCTGCGCGAGTACGAAGAGCTGCGCCGCGCTGACCCGACCGAGACGCAATGCACGCTCGACATTGCGCGCAATCACGCCGGCCTGTCCGAGGCCTTGGTCGCGGCCGGAGAGAACCCCGCTGCGCTATTGGCTGCGCGCGAGGCGCTGCGCGAACTCGACAGCCTGCCGCCGAACGCGCAGAGTCGCGAAGCCTCCAGGCGGCGCCTGTCCGTGCTGCAGTCGATTGCGGAAATCGAGACGAATCTGAACGAACTCGATGGGGCGCGCGCTCACCTCGAAGCGGCGCATGAGCTTGCGCGCGCGCTCTTGACCGAGGACCCGAGCGACCTGTTCATCGTCGGCGCCGCAGCGCAGATCTTGCGCTCGTGGGCCGACCTAGAGTACGAAGCCGGGGAGCACGCGCGCAGCCTGGAATTGCACCGCGAATGCATCGCGGCCTACGAACGTTGGCTCGCCCTGGCGCCCCAGTACGTGCTGGCTGGAACGGAAGAATCCTTCGAGCGAACGCTGTTTGCCAAGGCGCTGGCGGCGAACGGCGAGGACGAAGAGTGTTTGCGCGAATTCAAGTCGGCCTGCGAGCACGCGATTGCGCGCATGGGGCCTGAGTTCAAGGACCCGACCATGTTGGAGCGCGGTGCGTTCACGCTGCTCACAGCCTCGGGTGGGCTCTCCGAGGCAGGTCGTGTCGAAGAATCGGAAGCCTGGGTGAAGCAGGGCATCGAGTGGTGCGAGCGAATTCTGCAGATCGAACCCAAGCGCGCGATGACACGCATCTACTTGCTCGACGGGTGGAGACAAGCAGCCGAGCGCGCCGCAGGTGCAGGGTCGCCCGCGGAGAGCCTGGCGATCCAGCGCCGGGCGCTCGAACGGCGTGCCGGATGGGCAAGAGAAGCCGACGCCAATCCGCTCGATGCGATTTCGCTGGCGAAAGAGTTGCTCGAGCAGGCGCCGGCGGATTTACGCGATACGGGCCTGGCGGTGGAGCTGTGCCGCCTTGCGACCGAGCGCGCCAAGGAGCAACCGGCCGCGCGCTATTGGCTGGCGAAGGCGCTCCTGGCGAACGGCGAAACGGCGCAGGCCTTGATCGCGGCGCGCGAGACGCTGGCCATGATTCCCACGCCAGTGGTCGCGAGCAACGAGAAGCTGGTGAAGCGACTTGGCGAATTGATCGCCCAACTCGAAGGTCAGTAGCCGTCCGTACGCTGTCAGGCGCACACCGGGCGCGCGCTACTTCTTCAATCGAGCGCGGTGCTCGCGGCTCCAGAGGTAGCCGCGCACGCGCAGCACGCCTTTGATGTCCTCCCACGCCGTGCTGACGATCTTGACTCGGCTGTCGTCGTCGTCGATCCACTTCACGGGCTGATCGAAGATGCGGAAACCCTGTTTCTCGGCGAGAGTCAAAAGCTCGGTGTCGAAGAACCAGGCTTCGTCCTTCACCTGCGGGATGATCTCTTGCACAACGCGGCGTGAAACGGCCTTGAAGCCGCACTGCGCGTCGGAAAAGTGCGTGAACAGGACGCACTTCACGAAAAGATTGTACGAGCGCGAAATGAACTCGCGCTTGGGACCGCGCGTGACCTGGCTCGCCTTCTGCAGCCGCGAGCCGGTGCCAAGGTCAAAGCCCTGTTCGTGGATCGCGCGGCACAATTTCTCGAGCGCCTCGAGCTCGGTCGAAAGGTCGACATCGGTGTAGGCGACGATGTCGGCGTCCGAGTTCGTCCAGGCGTGTCGCAGCGCGCGCCCGCGGCCGCGTTGCTCCAATCGGAAACACTTCACGTCGGAGAATTCGCGCGCGAGACGCTGCGCGATCTCGAAGGTGCCGTCCTTGGAACCGTTGTCCGCAACCGTAACCTGCCACGGATACGGAAACGCGCTACCCAAGAACTCGCGCACGGTGCGAACGCTGTGCTCCAAGGCCTTCGCCTCGTTGAGCACGGGAATCACCAGATCGACCTTGGGGAGTTGCTGCTGCATGGCGCGCATTGGGCACCGAAATCTGCCACGACTTCCGGGCGCGGGAGTCTATCGGCCGGATCTGGAGCGTTCCAAGCGTTCGCCGAGCAACCAAAGCAGTGCGCAACCCGCGATCGTGAGCGCGATCAGGCCCAGCGGTAGGAAAGGATTTCGCAGTCGAGCGTCGTCCGGCCGGGTTTGTGCGAAAACGGTCAGCCAGGGCAGCTGCACGCCCTGGGCGTCCTCGGGTCGCGCGGCGTGGAACACGCGGCGATAGGACATCGGGATCGGCGTCTCGGTCAGCATCGTCTTCCAATAGTCCGGCAGCGCCGTCTCGGACACGTTTTCCGCCACCGCACGGTCGCGCAGGATCTTTTCCGTGTCGTTGACTTCGCGCGTCATGCACAACACGAGTCCGTGCGCGATCACGAGCACGCTCAGAACAGCAAGTGTCGCGCGCTTCATGCGCGCGAGGTGATCGCTGGCCTGCAGGAATGCAAACGGCACGATCGGCAGCAGATAACGGAAGCCCGTATTGAACTGCATCAGCGAATAGATATTCGCGGCATTGAACAGCAGGAAAGCGACGATGAAAGCGGCGATCCAGCGACGTTCGCGGCGCGGCAGGATCCAGCTCGCTTCCTCCGCGCGTGGAGCGGGCCAGAGCGCTACGAGCAGCAGGGGCCCAAACGTGTACAGACCCCAGCCCGGCGAAATGAAATTTTTGAGCAGCACTTCAAACGACGGCCACGAAATGCCCTTCATGCCGACCTCGGTGTAGTTCACCGGCCGCATCACGAACTGGCCTGGCGTGAACCAGCCGCCGTACATGAGCTTTTGGCTCCACAGCAAGAATGCGATCGGCGGCAGCGCGGCGAGCACCGCCGGCACGGATTCGCGCAACGCCGCGGCCCAGCCTGCGACCGCGCGTCGATTCCAAAGGAAATACAGGCCCAGAATCACCGCGGGCAGGCCACCGGCGTAGTCGAGAGCCACTGCGCAACCCAGAAGAAATCCGGCCCAGGCCCGGCGGCGCGTGCTTGGCGCGTAGCTCTGATCGGGCTGTGCGAACAGGATCAGGAAAGCGCCGAACAGCGCCTCCATCAGGAACATGTTGTGATTGAGGTGCGCGCTGCGGTACCAGATCGGCGTGCCGAAGGCGAAGAGCAGCGCGAGCCACGCCGCTCGCGAACGATCGACGCCGCGCCGCAGGATGAACCCGTAGACGAGCACGGCGAAAAATGCCGACAGCGGCGCCATCAGGAACACACTCGTGACGACCGCCGAGGCGCCTAGACGCAAGTCCTTGCCGGCGAGTCGCGCGGCCTTGTAGAGATTCGCGCGATTGGGGTACTTCGTCGCGTAGGTCGTGTCGATCGGCGTCGAGGACTCGGCCAGCTTGCGCTGCGAATACGCCTCGATGCGATCGAGGATCGGATCGAAGACGAGCAGAGGAACAGCCGCGATCACCGAGCCCAGGACGTTGTTGCCGACGTAGGAATGCCCGTCGGTGTGCTTGAAGATGTCGGCGTGCCAGTCCTGATACTCGTCGCAGCGAAAGTTCCCGTGCTCGATCAGCGTGAACGCCGGATAGTGCTCGCGCACGACGTTCGTGGCGAAGAAAAGGCTGAAGACGACCCAGCAGATCAGGAAAAGGCGCAGCGGAACGGAGGCGAGGAAGGCCATGGCAGGGGGCGCTACTCTATCGGCAGCGAACCCGATTCAGCCCATGTGTCCGTTCGCCGCGGAGAATCCATTGCAGAGCGAGCGTTCCGCCGTCGATGATGGCGGCTGCGATGGCGGCGCAAAAAGAACAGAAAGCGGTTGGCGGCAATCGCGCCGCGTTCCTAGGTTGGTGCGCGCTCGCCGTTCTCGGCCAAGCCGCGCAACTTGGGATCACCAAGGCCGGGGCGTTCGTGTCTTACCAGCACATTCGCATTCCGCAAGCGCCGGGAGTGACGTGGTGGGGATGCATGGCGGTCTTCGCCTTGCAGTCGCTGATCGTCCTGTTCGCGTTGTTCGCCGGGCCGCATCGGCGACTGAGCGAGTGGGGAACCTGGCTCGCGCGCCAGCTCAAGCCCTGGCAATTCCTCGCGCTCGCCTTGGTGCTCTTCGCGTCGCGCGCCAAGATCGCGCGCCCGCCCGAGGCCTATCTCGCGGAGATCGGTGTTTCCTCGTTGCTTGCCTTGCTTGCCCTGGCCACATGGATCCTCGCGGCACAGGCCATGCCGCAGAATGCGCTGGATCGATTCGACGCGCGCGTCGAACGTTTGCTCGGCCGAGCGAATGTCGCACCGGAGCCCGGTGGTCCGGATCGATTCGCCTGGACACTCGCGGCGCTCACGACACTCGCCACGGCGTTGCTCGCCTACTTCGTCTACGAGCGTCATCCGCACGTGCCCGACGAAGTTCCGTACCTGATTCACGCGCGTTATTTCGCCGCCGGAAAATTCGCCCTGGCCGCGCCGCCGGTGCCCGAAGCGTTCGACGTCGACTTGATGCGTCAAATCGGCGCGCGTTGGTTCTCGCCGGTCCCGCCTGGTTGGCCGATCGCGCTCGCGGCGGGTGCGTACTTCGGTGTTGCCTGGCTCGTGAATCCATTGCTCTCTGGAGCCTCGATCCTGCTCGCCTATTCGTTCGTGCGCGAACTGTGCTGCCGCCGCAGCGCGCGGCTTTTTGTGCTGCTTTTCGCGCTTTCGCCGTGGTTCCTGTTCCTCGGCATGAGCTTCATGACGCACACCTGGACCAACTTCTGTGCGCTACTCGCCGCGCTCGGCGTCGCGCGCGCGCGGCGCACGAAACCAGTGGCTTGGACGATGCTCGCCGGAGTCGGAATCGGAATCGTCAGTTGGATTCGGCCGCTCGACGGGTTGGTGCTCGCCGGTCTGCTCGGTCTGTGGTCGATCGGTTTGGGCGGCGTGCGCCTTCCCTGGCGAGCGATCGCGAGTCTGATCGTTTCCACCGCGGCCGTGGGCGCGCTCGTGCTGCCGTACAACAAGGAGCTGACCGGCAATCCACTGCTGCATCCGATCATGGACTATTGCGATAGTGTCTACGGTCCGGGCAAGAACGATCTCGGCTTCGGCGCCAACAGGGGGCTCGATTGGGGCGGCCTCGATCCCTGGCCGGGGCACACGCCGTTTCAGGCGCTGGTCAATTCGCAATTCAACGCATTCGCGCTCGACGCCGAGCTTTTCGGTTGGAGCGCGGGCGCGATGTTGTTCCTCGCCTTGGCGTTCCTGTGGAGCCCGCGCCGTCAACTTGTGCGGATCTGCGGCGCGACGATTTTCGCGATCGTCTGCGCGAGCGGACTGTACTGGTTCTCCGGAGGCCCGGATTTCGGCGCGCGTTATTGGTACATGGCGATTGTGCCTTGCATCCTGCTCGCCTGCGCCGCGTTCGACGCGCTGTGCGAACGATTGAAAGAAAATGCGCCGCGCGCGCAAGTCGCGTTGGCTCTGGCGTGTTTCAGCGCGCTCGTCACGTTCATTCCGTGGCGCTCGTTCGACAAGTACTTCCATTATCGCGGAATGCAGCCCGGCATTCGTGAGCTCGCGAGCGGAAATCATTTCGGCCGCAGCGTGGTGCTAATCCGCGGCGAGCGCCATCCCGACTACGCTTCGGCGATGATCTACAACCCGCTCGATTGGGAAGCCGACGCGCCGATCTACGCCTGGGATCGCGGCATTGGCGTGCGCAAAGCGCTCTTCGCGCATTACACCGACCGGCCTGTCTGGATCGTCAACGGTCCGACGCGCACCGGCCGCGGTTTTGAAATTGCCGCCGGACCCTTCAAGGCCGAAGAAGTGGAATACTGGGAGTCGAAATGAGCGCTCGCGCGGACTTCAACGTGCTCTCGGGCCAGCGTTGCATCGTCTTCGGATCCGCGGGATTCATAGGCCGTTGGGTAGCGCGCGAGTTGTGCGCGCATGGAGCGCGCCTGACTCTGCCGGTCCGCGATTTGAAGCGTGCGAGCGAAGTCTTCGACGCGTGGGAAGTCCTGGGCGACATCCGCGAGGCTGATCTTGCGCAGGCCGGAGTCGCTACTGCCTTGACCGAGTCAGTCCGTCCCGCGCTCGTCTTCAACCTCGCTGGCTACGGCGTCGATCGCAACGAGCGGGACCACGAGCTCGCCCAACGCATCAACACGGAATTGCCCGAGGAAATCGCTTCAGCCCTGGCGCGCGCGCGCGACTTGAACTGGGGCCATCAGGTTTTCGTGCACACGGGGACGGCGCTCGAGTACGGCCGCCTGCGCACGCGCTTGAAGGAAGAAGAGCGCGGCGCGCCGATGACGCTCTATGGCACGAGCAAATTGCGCGGCAGCGATGCCCTATTGCAGCGCGCCGGCGGAGTCGGGCTGCGCACGATCGTCGCGCGTTTGTTCACGGTCTACGGACCGGGCGAGCATCACGGCCGCCTGTTGCCGTCGCTGCTCGAAGCCGCGAAGCGCGAAGACGAATTGAAGTTGAGCTCTGGCACGCAGCGCCGCGATTTCACGTACGTCGCGGATGTTGCCGAAGGACTGGTGAGACTCGCGCTGGTGCCCGCCGCCGTCGCGCCGGAGCCAAAGATCGTCAACCTGGCCACGGGCACTCTGGCGAGCGTGCGCGACTTCGCCATGCTCGCTGCTCGCGTGCTCGCGATCCCGCCCGCGCGCATGCACTTTGGCGCCATGCCGACGCGGCCCGAGGAAATGGAACACGCCGAGGTTTCGATCGATCGGCTGCGTACGTTGACCGCGGGCTGGACACCGCAGACGACGATCCTCGAAGGCGTCGAGCGCGCGCTGGCTTTCATGCGCGAGCGTGGTCCGTTGCCCTGACTTGGCGCGCTGGCACTGGAGTTGCACGTGCGGGGGTTTGGGGCTTCCAAGAACCGCATCTGTGGTCAGGAACCAGGGTCGATCCCCACGATCGCACATGAATCGAGCAGAATCGCACACCCCATGAAGCTTCCCAGGCAATTGCCGGTCGCGATATCAGTCGTCGCACTGACCCTCACGGCCCAGGCGGCGGATTGGTACGTCGATGCCGTTCACGGATCGAACTTCAATTCGGGCACGACTCCTGCGCAAGCTTGGCGCACGA
>JAYUOR010000408.1:0-3667 GCA_043760765.1 Planctomycetota bacterium
ACGCTGCGTACACATCCCTCGGTCGCCTGTGTGGTCGATCCCATGGGCGAGATCATGTTGGTGGCGCGTGCCATGCGCGAAGCGCATTCGGTGGTCACGATCGGCAAGCGCACGCCGGTGTCGATCGGCGGCGGAGACGTGGTCGTGATCGCCGGGCCGTGCAGCGTCGAGAGCCGCGATCACGTCAACTACGTCGCCCACGAAGTACGGTCTGCGGGCGCGCAGATCCTGCGCGGCGGCGCGTTCAAGCCGCGCACCAGTCCCTATCAGTTCCAGGGACTCGGTGTCGAGGGACTGCGCCAGCTCAAGGATGCCGGCCTGTCCGCTGGAATGCCGGTGGTGTCCGAAATCATGGACGCCAGCGACCTGCCGCAATTCCTCGAGCACGACATCGACTGCCTGCAGATCGGCGCGCGCAACATGCAGAATTTCACGCTACTCAAAAGCGTCGCAAAGTGCGGGCGGCCGATTCTTCTGAAACGCGGACTCGCCGCCACGGTCGAGGAATGGCTCTACGCGGCGGAATACCTTGCTGCGGGCGGAGCGAGCGACATCATCCTGTGCGAACGCGGCATCCGTACCTTCGAGAAGGCCACGCGCAACACCCTGGACTTGACGATCGTCCCGCTGCTGCGCGAGTGGACGCACCTGCCCGTGATCGTCGATCCGGCTCATGCCGCCGGCATCGCACGCATCGTGCCTGCGCTCTCACGCGCCGCGATCGCAGTCGGCGCCGATGGCGTGGCCGTCGAAGTTCACGAGAATCCCTCGGCCGCCAAGAGCGATGGACCGCAGGCCTTGCTACCTGCGGAGTTGGTGCAAGTCATCTCCGATGCGTGCGTGCAGGCGGCGGTCACTGGCCGTCGATTTCACCCCTGAGGCTCAACGGTTGACTCGCGCCGCCGCGCGAGTTTCGAAATCTCGCCTGCTCACCCGTCAGCGAATCCTGGGCCGTCGACGCCTGACGAGCGCGAGCGTGCGCATGCCACGATCGAGTTCGAGTCGCGTGCGAACGCGCAGACAGATTGCGGGAGCGACGGCCCCAAGCCTGGCGGAGTATCAGCCGCGCTGTTGGCCAACGAACAGCGGGGTTGCGCTCAGTGTGTCGTGGCTTGGGCGCCGAAGCACAATAGTTCGGCCGCGCTGCGGTGATAAATGCGACCTGCTGAGTAACTGAGCGAGTTCGCGCTCCAGGTCTGACCGGCGGGGCCGATATCGTTCAGCGCGAGCAGCGCGGCGGCGTCGAACTGTGATGCGTTCGCGTCGATCACGTAGACGAGCCCGCTCGCCAGGGTGAAGTACAAACGCTCGTTCACGCGCGTCGGCGAGCCATTGAAGACCCAGTCCCAGCCGCTCCAGCGCGAGCGCTCGTCGCCGGTGACTTCGACGCCATGGCTGTTCATCGCGCGCGCGGCGAGCGGCGTGCGCCAGCGCAAGGTGTCGGGCGTGCCGCGCTCGACATCGGTCGGGACCTCGAGGTATTCGACCAGCTTCGTGGCGGGATCGACGCGCCCGAACGAAAATGCAGGTCCGACCGTGGGCTCGCCGAATGCCGCGGCATAACACTGGAAGAAAACGTGCCCCCGCGCGGCGATCAACGAGTAGCGCGCCGGAAAAACGCCGAGCTCGAGATCGACGCCGCTGCGACGTGACCATACGCCTGACGCGGGATCGCGGCTGGTCACGCTGACGTGCTTCGCCAGCGAGATCACGGCCTCTTCCTTGCCACTCTTGAGATCGAGCACGACCAATGCGCTCGCGGGATCGCGCAGGACCCAGTAAGCGTGTTGCTCGTCGTGGGCCATTGTCTGCAGCGCGCCTTCGTGGTTCGGACGCGGGTCCTCGTAGCGCCACACGCTCTTGCCGGCCCGCTCGCCGGTCAGCGCCGTGAGCGAGACGCCTAGCGGCCGCTCGGGCACGTCGTGCGGACCGCCGCGTGCGTGCAAGATAGCCGGGCCGTCGGCGGTGACGACCAAGGTTGGCGCGTTGTAGTGCGTGAGCGCGTCGGCGCTCTTCCACAACAACTCGCCGCTCGCGCCGTCGAGGCCGACGAGTTGATTCCAACGGCCCTTCAACTCGGCGGGATCGGCGCCGGGGGCCGCGAAGGGCTGCATGTGCACGAGCACCGAGCGCGCGCCGTCGCGGATGAGGAACGGCTCGAACTGCTTGTTGAACGGCCCGTCGAACGTCGGTGTGAAGCGCTTCTCAAAGACCAGTTCGCCCGCATGCGTGAAGCAGGCGATCGTGCCGCCGCCGTTCGTGAACCACACGTGCGCAGCATCGGCCACGGGCGAGGCGCTGGTCGCGTCGCTGAAGGGATAAGAGTAGATCGAGGGCACTTCACCGCTGATGCGGCGCGTCCACAGGATCTTGCCGGTACGCGCGTCGAGCGCGTGGGCCTCGATGTCCCGGCCGACGACGGCACGGCCCTCGATCGCGTGCGAAAAGCGCTCGCGCTCGGAGTTGTCGAGCGGCTTTTGCGTACTCACAGGCGCCATCGTCGCGACGAAGATTTTTTCGCCGACGATCGTGATCCCGCCCTGGCCCGTCTCGGGCAACGGCGTGCGCCACAACAGGTTCTCACCCGTGCGCGCGCTGAAACGCAGCGGCGGCGCGCTGCCCTCCACGCTCCAATCGCCGCGCGGTCCCGGGCCCTGGGGCCAGTCGGCAGTTTGCGCAGGTGCGCAATAGGAAATCAGCGCCATGAGCAGAGCAGTAGAAATCACTGCGCGATCGTAGCCGCGCGGTCTTGGAATGACGAGTTCAACGGCACGGCGAGTCCATCGAGCCTCCGGTAGAGCACGAAATCAGGCTCCCCCCACCTGGACCGCCCGTGAAGTTCGCAGTTGGAGTTGGGCGAATTCCACCAGGGGTACGCGCGTGCTCACACCAAGTACTCAGCGGCAATTTTTCAGAGGGGAATGTCGGCCGACAGGAATCGGATGGGCGCCGGCCGGAGTTTCAAGCAGAAATGTTCCGAGGTGGAACCTGACTTCGAACTCCAAGCATGGACAGTCGGCGACGTCCCGGGCATCCTGTCGGCATGTGCGGCCGAGTCATGCTTCGCCGAAAGCTTCCTCGCGTGCCAGGCAGACGACGCATCGACTTGCCGGCTAGCTCTTCGCACGTGTTCGAGTGGCTTGATGAATGGTCTGCCAGCAGCGCGCTCGCGAAGCGGCTCCAACGAACTCGCTCGTGATGGCTGCCGGGGCTGGCTTTACGCTGCACGACGCGGAATTCGACGAGAACTATCTCGCCTTGGTGCGCCTGCAAGTGCGCAAGAGCCGCTTTTTCATCGCGAACAACTTGAACCGCGACTTCGTCGGCACGCGCGGCTTCTCGGTCGTGTTTCGCCGCGCTGCACTCGCGCGAGTAATGGCCGAATTTCCCTGGAGCAAGCCCTATTTCGACCGCGCGCTGCGCTCGGATTGCAATGCGTTCTACCTGAATCCGCTGCAGCTCACGCAGGGTTCGCACGTCAACTCGCACATCGACCGCAGCCTGCGCGCGTACATCACCGACATCGATCCGCCGCGCGCGGTCAGCGTGTTGTACGTCGAGGTGCCCGGCGGCATGCAGGGCGGCGAACTCGTGCTGCGCCGCGGCAAGAAATTCCTCGGCCGCATCGCGCCCAAGCAGGGTCTCTTCGTCGAGTTCGACGGCGATC
>JAYUOR010000409.1:0-3662 GCA_043760765.1 Planctomycetota bacterium
GATGCGCTTGCCGTTGACTTTCGCGTACTCCCAGGTGCGTTCGGGATGCTTGTCGTGAACCCCGTACGCCGACCCCGGCGCCATTGCCACGTGCTTGCCGGGCACGCGCAGTTCGATTCGAACACCGACGTCCTCGGTGCCGTCCTTGTCCACGAAGACACGGCGCGCGGGGATGAAGCCGGCGCGGGACTCGATGACTTGCACCTGGAACCAGCCGCCCTCCGTGATCGCGTCGGGAGCGAGTGGAAGCCAGACGTGGCCGACGAAACCCTTGGGCGTCCGCACGACCGGGACCTCGGTCTCGACGTAGCGCCTTGTCTCAGGACCCAGACGACTGAGCCATTCCTCGAAGGCTCGGGCTTCGTCGAAATCGAAGACTACGTAGTGAGCGAGCGAGCCGAGGATGATCGCGACGCCGAACCGAGCACCGGGCCCGGAGTACTTCCGAAGGACTTCTTCTTGCTCGACCTCGGTCAATACGCGGTCTCGAAAGCGTGGCCAGCCCGGCCAAAAGATCCCTTTCTTTCCCGGCGTGAGGATCGCAGGGATGCTTGCCCTGGTGTACGCCGCGACGGCGTTTTCGGGCGTACCGAATTCAGTCGGCGGATACTTCGGCGGCGACGGCATCGCAGGACCTGGCGGCGGCCGCAGCCCGTGACCAGGCGGTGTTGGGTGAGATGCCGGCGGAATCGGTGGCAGGTCCGTGCGGCGAATCACGTCGGGCGGCCGCGACGGATCGCCAGGCGGAACTGAATCGCCGAGCGGATCTTGATCAGCGCTCATCGCTGGCCTCCGTCGTCAGCAGCGCGGTGCCGTTCCCGACTTGCTCCGGCACGCGGCGGGGCGCCAAACCCTCCAGGTCATGTGTGACCCCACTGCTCGCGGGTGCGCCGCCCTCGTGCCTGGCCCGCGACCTGAGGACCTCGAGCACTCGTTCAGCATCGAACAAGAGCGCGTCCGCTCCGACTCTGACATACGGAATGCCGCCGTCGAGGGCCTCCTTGCGCAGGTTTCTCGGCGAGATCCCGAGGAGCGACGCCATCGATCCAAGCGGCAGGACGTTGCGCGGAATTGATCCAGGTTCCATGCCCAGATCTTGGCCCGTGAACTAGACCAAGTCCGTGGCCGTAACGTGGCCGTAGTGTGGCCGCTACGTGACCGTTGAGTACAACGGTTCGCTAAACCTAGAGCAGGTCACTTGCTCGGGCGTGCGGAGATAGGAATGAAGTATCCGCATCTGCGTGTTCGATCCAAGCCGCGGGGCCGCAGCTCCGCCACGACTCTACGCACGCGATCCTCATCCACCTTGACGCGCCGCTTGTCGAGTTCCGCCACCAACTGCTTCGCAGTACGGCCTTCATGGTCTGGAAGTTCGCAGAGGATCTTGAAGATGGCACTCGCGTGATCGCCTAGCGGTGCAAGATCGACTTTGTTGCCTGCAAGCGCCTTGAGATCCGTCTTCGCGGGTGCTTCGGACTCCCGCAGCGTTCGGATCTGTCGGTGAAGCCGCGACAGGCTTGTACGTGCCCACGCCGGAATTGGAACGATTGGCTGAACCTTCCCCGCATCAACGCACCAACCCAAGTAGGCAAGAAGCGCAAGGCTGGCGTCCATGCCAGGTGCGAGCAGCGGAGGCTGAGGCAGGGCAGGATTGATGCTGCGCATCGTGACGATGTACTGATGCGCAAGCGTGCAGGCTTCTCGCGATTGGCGCTCAAGCTGACTCAGTACTTCAGGCAGGTCGTCGCGCGAATGCTGGAGGCCCTGCAGGAACCCCTCAAGGGAAAGGCCAAGCTCGAAACCGGGCGTTGCCAGCAACTGATCCCAGGTCGCTCCGCCGCCCGCCCGCAGCTGGGATGCGAAAATGCTGCTCTTTGCAATATCCCACTGCCGCTGAGAGATACTGGGATCCTCATCGCCAAGAGGAATGCGCGCCCGCGAAGCCGCTTTTCTTTTTGCCACTGTGCATCTCCTTGAAATAGGGCCGACCCAGGGAGTTGGGCCGGATGCACGTGGCCGTCGCTCCCTGAGTCGTATGCCGGTGATCAGCCAGCGACCCTGTTCGAATGATAACGCGCTACGGGAAATGGGTGCGGTCCAGCGGGCCTGTCCGCTAGCCAGAGAGCACCGTTCGAAGGCGTTCATCGTTGACACGCACGTACGCCAATGAAGACTGGATCGACCTATGCCCAAGTGCTCGCTGGACCACGAGCACGTCGTGAGTCGCGTTGTAGACCCTGGTCGCAAACGAGTGTCTCAACGCATGCGGCGACACCGCCCTGCCAATTCCGGCCGCCCTCGCCCAAGTATTCAGTCTCGCTTGCGCCCGCCTGGCACTCATCGCCTTCCCGCCGCGGCCCTCGAACAGCGGCCCTTCTCCTCGTTCTGCCAGGTACCCGAGCAGATGGTCTTGGATCGCCGCCGACAGAAACACGCACTGCTCGCCGCCGCGCTTCAAGCACCGCACCCTCAGCTCGCCGCGCGCCAGGTCGACGTCGCGCTTTTCGAGAGCCAGCGCGGATCCGATCCTAATCCCCGTGGCGAGCATCAGGGCGAACAACATGTGGTCACGGCGCGCGATTGCCCCCTTCGCGACAAGTAGCGTGTCCATCAACCTCGCCTGCTCGGCGTCGCTCAAGGTCCTGGGCGGCGGCGGACTGGTGATCGCGAGCCGGACGCGCCGCGCGGGATTCGTCGGAAGCAGGTCGGCGTCGAAGGCGAACCTGAAAAAGGTCCGAAGCGCCGTGCGCGTCATGTTCATGGTCATGGGCCGCCGCGTGGTGCCCAAGCTCGTGACCTTGGCCGAAGAACTGACCAAGAATCGCGCCAAGACCTCGGGCGTGAAGCTGTCAAGTTTGTCGTCTCGCCCCTCCCCCGCGAGCCAGTGACCGAGCCTGCGAATCTGGCGGCCGTATTGCCCAAGGGTGTGCGGGCTTTGGCCGTCCGCTTCGAGCTGCAATAGAAACGAATCGAGCGCGTCGTGGAGACGCATGTGGTCCTCGCTTGGAATGTGAACTTGGAGAGTAAGGGCCGAGCGAAATGCCCGGCCCCTGTGAGGACGAATCGGTTGCCGCGAAATCCAGCGACGACTCAGTGGCGCGCGCTGGCCTGGATCAGGAGACGAGCGCGGCGACCTTGCTTTTCGGCGCGGGCACCGGCGCGACATCGCACAGGCCCGCGCCCTGCGCCCACACCAACGCCAATCGCAAGACCCGGCGACTCTTGTCGAACGTGGGCTTGGCCTTCGGCTTCCCGTTGCGCGTCTTCATCACGGCGTCGCTCTCGAAGTACGCCTGCACCCGTTCTGCGCTCAGGTCACCGAGCAACGTCCCTTCGCCCAGTTCGCGCATCGCGAGCTTGAGTTCCATTCCGTACGAGCTGAGCGTCCCCTGGCCCGCGTCGTCGGCTTCGATCGCCGCCAAATATCCGTTCGCCACGTCGTTCAGCGTAGGGCCCGCGTTCACTTGCGCGCCTGCATCGGTCGCGCTCGCGTTCGTCGTCTCGGCCGCAGCTCCCTCATACAGTGTGGACTGCGCGCCATCGCCGGAAACTTCGGTCAATTCAATCGTCGCCTTCGCTGCTTTCTTCTTCGTACCCATTTGCTTCGTCCTTTGGTTTTGCGCACCACCATGGCGCGCGACCACATGAACGCTCGACGCGCG
>JAYUOR010000410.1:0-3650 GCA_043760765.1 Planctomycetota bacterium
TCACTTCAACTCCTCATCCGGCTTTCGATCGCGAGCCTTGCGGCTGCCCTGTCGCTGGTGCTCCTGTGGCAAGCGTTGAACCGCGGCCGGGTCGGAACCGTGCGCTGGCGAGTTCGCCGCCGTCGAGGCGTACGCCTGACCTTGGTGCTTGGGGCGCTGCTCGTCGCCGCCGGCGTTGTCGCCGGCTCAAAGATTGGCCGCAGCCCCGACACGCTCGCCATGCTGGCCCTGTCCGTCGCGTTGCTTGGCCTGAGTCCAGGCTTTCAAGACTCGGTCTTTGGAGAGCGCGGCGTGCAGCGCGGTTGGTACGCGCGCCGGCTAGGCGAACTCGAGGCCTGGCGCCTGATCGGCGAGCATTTGCGCTGGAAACTCTTCGGCGAATGGGTGGCCAGCGACGTGCCCGCGAGCGAACACGCCGCCCTGCGCGCGCAACTTGAAGCGCTCGCGCCCGGGCGCGAATCGTCTCACGGCAACGCGGGCTTCGACCCCGCGCGCGCGGCGACGAAGTCGAATTCCTGAACAGCCGGTTCGGGCACGCGCCAGCGGCCAGGTTCCGCGCGCGCACGCTCGAGCAGCGAGCGACGAGCGGCGTTGGCCGCGGACCACAGCTGACTTTCGCGAAGGGGTTTGCCGAGCAGCTTGCGTTCCGCCGTGTACCCCGCGAGCCAGGTGTGAACTTCGTCCGCGCGAAGCAGACTCGGACCTTCGAGGAAGAGACAAGCTAGATCGTACGCCGGTCCGCGCCACTGCACGCGTTTGCCACCGCGCCAGGCGTCGATGAAGACGAGTCGGCGCGCTGAAATATCTGTGGTCACCAGCACGTTGCGCCAGAACAGATCGCGATGCACGAAGCCCAGCGCGTGCATGCGCGCCGTTTCGCGCGCGAGTTCGGCGAGCAACGCGGCGCGTGCCGCGGGTTGACTCGCGCGCAACACGTGATCGAGCGGCGTCGCAGCGACGAATTCGCTCACCAGGAACTGCCAGCTTGGAAAAGCTCCACCGAGCCAGCCGGCCGCGAGCGGCCTGGGAACTTGAAACGAATGCTCTCCGAGCCACGCAAGGTTGTGTGCCTCGCGCACACGCGGCGGGGGAGTGCGCAGCGCGCAATGCAGGAGCCCGTGTCGAACGCGCGCGCGGCCGCCCAGCGCGCTGGCCTTGAGCCACGCGTCGCGCTCCATGAAACGGATCTTCTCGGCATGACGCGCGCGATTTGGGCCGCGCTCGGCCGCGAGTCCGCGCGCAGCGTCCAAGAAATCGGCGCTCGCGAGCAACAGTTCGAGCTGGCCCGCGGCCGTGCTTGCGCGTGCGGAGTTCACGCGCGCCCGCTGCGCGGATGCGCCGCCACGAAGGTCTGTTGCGAGAAAAAGCGCATGCTCGCGCGCCAGCCCAGCACATCGGCGCCGGCGCGATCGAAGTGTCTTGCGATCACTTGGCGGCTCATCGCCCTGCGCCCCTCTGGGCCCTCCGCGCGTTTCAGTCCCAAGCTGCGTCTCCAGCCCGGCAACGAACGCTCGTCCCAGAACGATGCGACAATCACGCCGCGCGAAACGCGCGCCAGTTCCGCGATGGCGCGGCCCAGCGTGTCTTCGTCGTGCAAGTGATGGAGCCAGCGACAGGCGACGACGACGTCGAAGCTCTGCGCAGCGAAGGGCAGCGCGAGTCCATCCGCGAAGGTCAGGGTTGCACGCGCTCCCGCGTCATCCCTGGCCGGACGTGCCGCGTCGAGCATCGACGCTGAAATGTCCGCGCCGACGTACAAAGCCGCGCGCGCCGACAGGTCGCGCGTCAGTCGGCCGCTGCCGCAGGGCACGTCGAGCAGGCGTGCCGCGGACTGCTCGCCAAGCAGTTCGTCGAGCAGCGCGTTCACACAACGGATGTCCCGCTCGCGTGCACGCTCGCTGGAGAATCGCGCGCTCTCGTAGTGCGCGCCGGATCCCTCGCCGGTCCATTTCGCGCTCGCCTCGCTGCCTCGCCGTGTCATCGTCCCCATGGTACGGAGCGTGCCGACCACTTCGATCGCGATCGGGGTGGCCGGGGTCCAGAAGTGCGCGCGTCCCAGGCGATCTTCCCTAGTATCCGTCGCCAAGGCGCGGAACCAATCTGCACGGCTTCAGAGAAGCTGGTGGAGGTTCCGCCGTCGGCCGGATCCCCTAATCAGGGTCGGAAGGTCCAGTTCGAGCCGGAGCAGTGCGCGGGCTTGTTCCTCGCGTGGGATTTCTGGCGGGCCCAAAGGTCAGCGCCCGGCCCGAAAGCCGCACCATCCTGGATGCGCGGGCCGCAGATGCGTGGGCTTTCCCCACGCTGCTTTCGAGCGCCCGATGGGCATTCCGATTTCGGCACCAAACGCAACTAGAGTTGCGTATGGGTGAACTGAATGCAATACTGCCTGCATGTGGAAACGCAACTTCTGGCAGAGCATGATCGAGTCGGCGTGGTCGCGGAAGAACGTGGTCTGGCTGATGGGCGTCCGCCGCACCGGCAAGACCGTGCTGTGCAAGAGCCTGTCCTCTGTCGACTACTACGATTGCGAACTGCCTAGCGTGCGCCGCACGCTCGAGGATCCCGAGGCGTTTCTCGCCTCGTCCAGCAGAGGTCGCATCGTGCTCGACGAGATTCACCGGCTTGATCAGCCTGCCGAACTGCTGAAGATCGCAGCGGACCATTTTCCCAAGGTCCGAATCCTTGCGACCGGATCTTCGACGCTTGGTGCGTCGGCGCGCTTTCGCGACACGCTTGCCGGCCGCAAGCAGGAAGTCTGGCTGACACCGATGACCCTCGAGGACGTCAGCGCCGCCGGCGGCACGCTCGAGCAGCGACTGCGCAATGGCGGGCTTCCGCCGTTCTTTTCGGGCGAGGCTGCCGACGACAGGGCATTCCAGGAGTGGATCGACGCCTATTGGGCCAAGGATATTCTCGAGTTGTTCCGCCTCGAGCGCCGTCGCTCCTTTCAGAAGCTCCTTGAATTGCTGCTGACCCAGAGTGGCGGGATCTTCGAAGCCACCTCGCTGGCCAGACCCTGCGAAGTGAGCCGCACCACGGTGGCCAACTACCTTGCTGTGCTCGAAGCGACGTTCGTTGCCCATGTGGTCCGCCCGTTCAGCGGAAATTCTGCGCGCGAAATCGTCGCCGCACCCAAGGTGTATGGATTCGACACGGGCTTCGTGCGCGCATTTCGAGGCTGGCGCGAACTGCGCGCCGAGGACATCGGCTTGCTTTTCGAGCATCTTGTGCTGAACGAATTGCACGCGCACTCTCAGCGGCGCGACGTGATGTTCTGGAGGACGAAGCGGGGCGAAGAATTGGATTTCGTCCTGCCAGCGAAGGGCGAGTCACCCGTCGCCATCGAATGCAAGCGCAAAGGCTCCGACTTCGATCCCAAGGCTCTGCTGCTCTTCCGCCGATTGCACCCCGGTGGTCGCAACTTCGTGGTCGCGACGGATGTCCAGCGCGCCTACGAGCATCGCTACGGCGATGTGCTGGTGAAGTTCGTCGACCTGGCCACGCTGATTGCGGAGGTTGTGCCGGCGAGCCGCTTGCCTACGGGGCCGAGCCGCCGGCCCGCTCCGAGGTCCGGGCGGAAGGCAGGCGGATGAGGCGCGCTCATCGAGCACGGATCGCCAACCGTTTCGACTCGGGTCCGACCTGCCTCC
>JAYUOR010000411.1:0-9547 GCA_043760765.1 Planctomycetota bacterium
GCTCAACTGGTCTGGCTCGCGGCCAGGGCCCTGAAGAACGACGGGAATCCGCGCTTCGCACGCTCGCTCTTGGAGCGCCTTGCTCAATACCAGCCGCGCATCGCGGCCGACGAACGCGACCCTGCAACAACCTTCGCCGGCCTCGCCGCCGCCGAAGTTTCCGCGCGGAAAGCAGCGATTGCGCCCGAAAAGGCGGCTGGATTCGACACGCCCTGGAAAGAAGTGCTCGGCCAAAGTGGCGAGAGCGTGTTGCTCGGCAAACTCGACCTCGGCGATCGCAGCGTCTTCATCCTCGCGGCGCGCGATCATTTCGACGCGATCTCGGCCGATGGAAAGCGACTGTGGACGCGACCGGTCGAAGGCGCGATCGCGCCGACGGCTTGGCTCTCGAACGCGCTGCTGGTTCCAGGCGACGTGGCTCCCGGCGCGGACGCCACGCCGTTCCGCGGACGCATCGTGTTGACTTCGCGGCACGGTGTGCAGGCCCTGGACGCAGCCAGCGGAGAAGAGGTCTGGAACTGGAGCCTGTCCGGTCGTCTGCTCGATTCGCCGCTAGCCCACGACAGCGGCGTCCTGACCGTCGCGGCGCTGCCCGAAGGATCACCCGCGCTGCTGTTCGGCATCGACCTTGGACGCGGGACAGAACTGTGGCGTCATGAGTGCACGCCTGAAAATTGGGTGCAGCCCGTGCTGGGTTCCGGTCTCGTCGTGCTCTTGCCGAAGGTCGCGCAGAATCGCACGGCGGAAGTGTTCGAGATCGCCACCGGGACCGGGCTTGGCGAAGTCGATGTCGGCCAGCCGGCTCCGATCGAAGACCGGCGCGCCGCGTGGATCGAAGCCGGCCGCCTGGTCCTGCCGCACTTCGGGCGCGCCCGTGCTGCGCAACCCGATGGGCTGGTCGCGTTCGATCTCGACAGCGGGACGCGCGCCTGGCGCGTGCCGAGCGAAGGCGCGCGCAGCCTCGACTCGATCGTGCGCTGCGGCGAGGAAACGTACCTCGTCTATCTGGTCACGGGCCCGACCGGCCATGGCGGCGTCGTCGAACTCGACACCCGCATCGGCGCGGTGCGAGAAGTGCCCGGCGTGTCAATCGGTCCAGACGACATGCCCATCGGACTGCGCTCGAACGCGGTGACGCAGCTCGACGCGCCGTATCTTTTCCTGCGCTCGCCGGCCCCCGGCGGCAAGGAAACACTGGTGCGTGCCATACATCTGCCGTATGGCCAACGTTGGGCGTACCGATTGCAGATCAATCAGGCCGACTCCGTTCAGTACCTGCCGTTGCCGGCGATCTCGTCCAGGCTCGTCGTGCTCGTCTACACCGAGGCACAGCGCTCGAATTCGCCCCGCAGCCAGTCGATCACACGTCTGGTGCCGATCGATCGCGAGAGCGGCGGCCCGTCCGGGAACAGCATCAATCTGCAAGAAATGGGCCCTTCGGACGCCGTCGAATTGGCTACTTTTGGCAACCTGCTCTTCGTGCGCGGCAAGAACCGGACGATGGTCCTGGCGGGAAGCAACCGGGAGGAACAACGATGAATGCAAAGCGCCTAGTTGGAGCGTGCCTCGGGCTCGCGATCGTCGCCGTGACCATGGGCACCCCGCGCGCCGGGGCCCAGGATCAAGGCGGCCGCGAGAGCACATTGCTCGTGGTCACACCGGAACAGGCCAAAGCCGTCGATCAGGGGCTTGCCTGGCTCGCCTCGAACCAGAACGAGGACGGCAGTTGGACCGCCAAGATCGGCTACAAGGTCAACGTCGATTACAAATACACCGAAGACGAGCGCGGCCACGTCGGTGTCAGTGGACTTGCGGGCATGGCCTTCCTCGCGGGCGGGCACGTGCCGGGCCGCGGCCCCTACGGCCAAAACGTCGAGCGCGCGCTCAACTTCGTGCTCTCGTGCGTCCAGGAGGACGGTTACATCACGCACGCCGGCTCGCGCATGTACAGCCATGCCTTCGCGACGATCTTCCTGGCTGAAATTTGCGGCATGACCGAGCGGCCGGACGTGCGCGCGAAGCTGCAGCTCGCCGTCGACTTCATCGTGCATTCGCAGAATCCCGAGGGCGGCTGGCGCTACGAGCCCTACGCGGTCGAGAGCGACATGTCGATCGTCGTCTGCCAGGTGCTGGCGCTGCGCGCGGCGCGCAACATCGGACTTCAAGTGCCCAAGTCGGTGATCGACAAGGCGGCGCGCTATGTCGTCGACTCGGCCGTGACCGAGAGCAGCATCCCGCGCGGATTCGGCGTACCGGGGAACTATCGAAGCGAACTCGGCTCGTTCCATTATCAGAAGCAGGATGGCTCGCGCTCGTCGTTCGCGTTGACCGCCGCCGGCGTGACCGCCCTGCACGGTGTCGGCATTTATTCGGCCGAGTCGATCGACTCCGGTGTGCGCTACCTGATGTCGAATCTCGAGTATTTCAATTCTCGGAACGGCGCGTCACGTGGTTACAACTATTTCTTCTGGTACGGCCACTACTACGGGGTGCAGGCGCTGTACACCGCGGGCGGTCCGGTCTGGGAGTCGTACTTCGAAACCGTGCGGGCGGAAATCCTGCGCGGACAGCAGAGCGACGGTTCCTGGCCCAACAGCATCGGTCCCGGACCGGCCTTCGGAACGGCGGCCGCGGTGCTGATCCTCGAAATCCCCTACCGTTTCCTGCCGATCTTCCAACGCTAGCCACCCGTGGACCAAGCCAGAAACGACAAGACCCTGAGACGCACGCCTGCGTTGGAGCGTCTGCTCGAGCGCCTCGCGCGCCGCCTGACCGGCCAGATCTGGCTGTTCGGCATGGGCACGCTCGCGGCGGCCAGCGCGGCCTGGATCGCCTTCGCATTTTTCGCCGACTACACCCTGCGCGTGCCCCAGGGCGTGCGGATCTTGCACAGCCTGGTCGCGCTGGCCGTGCCGGCGTTCATGGCTTGGCGCTACTTGATCCGGCCGCTGGGCAAGCGGCCCGATACGGCGCAGACGGCAGTGCTCTTCGAGCGCGCACGCCCGGGCTCCAACGATCTGTTCGTCAGCGCCGTGCAATTGCAGCTCTCCGGCGAACAAGGCGCGGCAGCGTCGCTGATTGCCGACGTCCTAGAAAACGCCGATCGCCAAGCCGCGCTCGCGCGCATTGACGGTGTGCTCGACCTGCGTCGCGCACGCTGGCGCGCCGCGCTCGGCGGAAGTTCGCTCGCCGTGCTCGGCGCTCTCGGCCTGATGTATCCCGAGCTCGCGCGCACCTTCGCGCTGCGCATGGTCGATCCGTCGGTGCACTGGCCGCAGCGCACGCACCTGACGCTGGAGATCCCGCTGCCGCCCGAGAAAGCCGCAAGCGTGGAACGCGATGGCATGGTCCGCGTGCGAGTTGCGCGCGGGAGCGATGTCCCGATCCTGGTGCGCGTCGCGGGCGCTGCGCCCGACGAAATCATGCTCGACGTGTCCGGTTCCGGGACGCTGGCGCTGCAGGCATCCTCGGACGGGACTTTCCGAACCGTGCTACGCTCGCTGCAACAAGGCGTCGAATTGCGAGCCTCCGGTGGCGACGACGACGGTCGCGAAGCGCGCGCGAGCATCGAAGTGCTCTCGCCGCCCGACCTCACGGGGCTCGCGCTGAAGATCGAGCCGCCGCTCTACAGCGGCCGGGCGCCGAGCGTCGAGTTCGACCGCGATGTCGAAGTGCTCGCCGGTTCGAAGCTCACAGTCTCGATCCTGACCGAACCCGCCGACGCAAAGGCGCGCGCGCGTGTGCTGCCCGCGGATCGCATCGAAGAGCTCAGCTCGCTGCCTTTTCCGGCGCGCGAGACCGACGGGCCGGAACTCGCCGGCCGCGGCTTCGAGTTGATTGCGCAGGAATCGCTGCGGCTGCGCTTCGAGCTCGAGGACAAGAACGGCCTGACGAATCCGGATCCCGGCCTGTTCGCGGTGCGCGTGCTGGCCGACGAAAAACCACAGGTTTCGGTCTATGCGCCGACCAGGGTCGAAGTCGACACGCTGCTCGGCGGCTGGATTGCGCTGCGCGCGCGCGCCAGCGACGACTTCGGGATCGCGGAGCTGAGTTGGACTTCGCGCGCTGCGAGCGACGAGACGCCGCCTGCCGCGCGCGCGCTGGCATGGCGCGTGTTGTCGCCGGCCGAACGCGAAGCTGACGAGACCCGGCCCGTGATCGCGATCGGCGGCATGCGCCTTGAAGTCGCGAAACTCGGCAACGAAGCCCAACCGGTCGTCGAAGGCGCTCAATACACGCTCGAAGTCCAGGCCGTCGACAATCGCCCCGAGGGCGGACTCGCTGCGCTATCGCACTCACCCCAGGTCCAGGTGCGCGTGCTTTCGGCGGAAGAATTCCTGCGCCGCACTCAGGACCGGCTGGCGCGCGTGCGGCTGTCCGTCGGTGAACTCGAAACGCTGGCCCGCGACAAGGGCCGGCGCGCGAGCGAGTTGGTTGCGAGCCTCGAGTCCGACGCGCCCGAGAGCGGCGTCGGTGCGAGCGACCTTGCCGCCCTCTATTCGGGGGCGCGGCGTGTCGAGGGCGAGGCCGGAGCGATCGCGCGGGAGCTCTGCTCGATCGCCGAGTCCGTGCTTTACGCGCGCATCGACAGCGAAGCAGACGGGGCCCTGACCGCGCTCGACGAGGCGCTCGCCAAGGCTCCGCGTTCCGCGGCCTTCCCGCTCGAAGCCTGGCGAGCCTTCGGCGATCAGTCGGCGGCAGGCTGGGGTCATGCCACGCTGGCCGGCCAGCTGTCCGGTCTGGTGGACCTCGCACTCAAGATCGATGTGGACGATGCGCGCCCGGCGGCCAAGGCTGCGGAGCGCGCCGCGCAGGCCAGCGACATCGGCGTCGTCCACGAGGCCCTGGGTGAACACCGCCGCCTGGACCGCGAAATGGACCAACACATACAAGCCCTGCTCGCGCGCCTGGCGGAGTGGGACAATTTCCAGTCGATACTGTCCCTGACCAAGGACATCCTCAACCGGCAGAAGGCCCTGCGCGAACGCGCCAAGGCCGCGGTCGGGGGCAAATGAGCGGTCCGCGGAGGTAAGTCATGTTCTCGAAGCACAAACTCGCCCGCAGTCTCGCGCTCGCGCTGTTCACCAGCTTCGGCGCAATCGGCGGATCCTGGGCACTGCCTGCGTCCGCTCAGGACGGCTCGAAGAGCCTGGTCGGAATCTCCGAGGAACAGGAACTGCTCGCGCGTCAGCTCGACCGCCTGCGGCGCACGATGGAGGCGCTGATTCCGCGCTTGGAGAAGGAAGGCCGGCCGCGCGCGCTCGAACTGGTCAAGAATGCGCTCGTCGAACTGGACAGCCGGCCCGACGAAACCAAGTCGCGCACGCTGCAGGAGTTGATGGAGTCGGCGAAGACCGGACTCGCCAGCGGACAAGCGGTGCTGAGCCTGGAAGAACAGGAACTGATCGTGAAGCGCCTGGACCGGCTGCTGTCGATCCTGCTCGATCGCACGAACATCGACAGCCTGCAGCGTTCGCTGGACGACCTCAAGGACATCAAGCAGGCGATGAGCGAACTCGCCAAGCGCGAGGCGGAACTCGAGAAGTCGACCAGCGACTTGTCGCAGAAGTCGCGCAGCGAGGCCTCGAAGGATCTGGCCACACAGCTCAGCGAGATCCAGAAGGCACAGCGCGCCCTGGTGGCGAAGAGCGAAAGCAGCGCGCGAGAAAATCGCGAACTCGATCTGGCGGAATTGGAGCGCGCGCTTTCGGAACTCACTCTGCGCGAAGAGCGCGACCGCCGGGTGCTCGAGAGTTTCCGGCCGGAAACGTCGAAGGAACTCTCCAAGCCCAGCGAATCCGTGGCGCAGGCGCGCGCGGACGGCGCGCGCGCCGAGCGCATGCGCGCCGCGGCGCGCGAGCTGCGCAAGGCGGCGACGGCCACGCGAGAGGCGCGCGCCGCGGCGGCCAAACCGAGCGAGTCCGCGGCGCCCACGCCGGAGAGCGAAGCGAAGGAAGCAGGCGCGGCACGCGACGCAGCCGCGGAACTTGGCAACGCGGCGGAGCGCGAAGAACGCAAGCAACGCGCGGGCGGCGACCCACGGACCGCGAAGGCAGCGCAAGCGCTGCGTCAGGGCGCAAAGGACCTCGACAGCGCGGCCGCGGCCGGTCGCGAAGCGCGTGAAGCAGCCGCGCAGGCCCTCGAGGAAGAGGCGCGCAAATTGGCGCAGGACGCCCTGGAACTGGAGGCCCGCGCGGATGCCCTGCGCAGCGAGGGAGTCGAAGAACTGATCAAGAACTTCGCCAAGTCCCCCACTCCGGCGGGTGAAGCCGCGCGCAGTGCGAAGGCCGCCTTGGAGCGTGCCCAGAAAAACGCGGCCGCGGCGCGCGAAGCTGCCGCAAGTTCGAAGCCGGCAGGCGGCGAGCCGCAGGAGCCCTCGGCAGCTGCCGAGGCCGCCGCCAAGGAATCCGAAGCGGCCGCGCGCACGGAGGCCAAGGCCTCGGAGGCCGCGCGCGCAACCGAAGATGCGGCTCGCGTGCTCGACCAGGCGCTGGCGGAAGAACGCGCGTTGCCCGAAGCGATATCGCGCTCCCAGGAAGCAGCCGCCCAGGAGGCCGAGCGGATCGGCGAAGAGCTCGCCAAGTTGCCGCAGACGCAGAACAGCGCCGGCGAAAAAGCAGAATCCGAACTCCAAGCGGCCGCGAAGTCGATGCGCGAAGCATCCGCGGCCGCGAAAGAACAGTCAGGCTCGCAAGCAGAGGCCGCCGCACAGAGCGCCAAGGAATCCCTGGAGTCCGCCCAGGCCGCGCTCGAACAGGCGCGCAAGTCGCAGGCGCGTTCGCCGCAATCCAAGGCGGCCGCCGAACAGCGCGCCAAAGCTCAACGCGAACTGGCGCAGTCGACGAAACAGGCCGGCGAAAAGGCCAAGCAGGCCGAACTCACGCCTGAGTCCAAGGCCGCCCTCGAGCAGAGCCTCGAACAGGCGGAGCAGGCGATGAAGAACGCCGCCGAGCAGCTGGACGAAGGCCGCGATGCCTCCGCGTCGAGCGAGCAGCGCCAGGCCATGGAGAAACTCGACCAGGCCAAACAGGCACTCGAATCGGGCGCGCGCGCCAGCTCGCCGGAGGACAAGCAAAAGGCCAAGGAACAGGCGGCTTCACAGGAAGCGATCCGCAAGCAGTTGCTCGAGCTCGCCAA
The DNA here is from genome assembly GCA_043760765.1 of Planctomycetota bacterium. GTDB lineage: Bacteria > Planctomycetota > UBA1135 > UBA1135 > JADJQU01. The sequence continues at coordinate 7,138 of JAYUOR010000411.1, forward strand.
GCGCAATCGCCAGCGCAAGGACGCAAAACCCGCGCCCAATCTGGAACAGGCCGAGTCCGATGCGAAAAAGGCGCGCGACGCACTCGAAGAGGGCGACCTCTCCGATGCACAGGCGCAGGAGGCCAAAGTGCAGAAGGAACTCGAACAGGCCAAGGAAGAGTTGGCCAAGGAAGAGGAGGAGTACCAGCGCCTGCGGCAGGAAGAGCTGCTGTTCAAGATCGGCGAAGAACTCGAGGGCCTGCTCAAGACCCATCGCGAGGCCCAGGCAACGACACGCGAGCTCGACTCCAAGCGCGAAGCGGGCGACAAGCCCTCGCGCGCCCAGCGCCTGGCGCTGAAACGCATCGCCAAGGACGAAGCCTCGATCGGCGCGCGTTGCGTGGTGATGGCCGATGCACTCAAGAAGGAGGAGGCCGTAGTTTTCGGGTCAGCCCTCGAGAGCCTTGGACAAAGCCTCGATCGCGTGGCCCTCGATCTCGACGAGGGCGGCGACTGGCAGAGCGGTGCGCGCACGCAGTCGCTGCAGGCCGATGTCGAGCGCGGGCTGCGCCAGCTGATCGATGCGCTCAAGGCCGAGCAGAAGCGCCGCGAAGACGAGAATCGCGACAAGGAACAGCCGCCGCCGCCTGACGGCAAGAATCAGCCGGAAAAGAAGGAACCGCTGGTTGGGGACGCTGCCGAGTTGAAACTGCTCGCGGCCATGGAATCCGACACGGTCACGAACTTGAAGCGCCTGCTCGCGCTCTATCCGGAACTCTCCACGGAAGGCGCAGAGGTCGATCCGCGCGTGCTCATCGACGTGCAGCGCTTGGCGGAGCAGCACGAGCGCACCACGAAGTTGTTCGTGAGCTTCCGCAAGAAACTGGGCCTGCCAGAACCGGGTGAACAATGAAACGCGACCAGCGCACTTACCACGCAAGCTCCACCATGACGATCCGCAGCGGATGCTTCGTTTGCACGTTGCTGATTTCCACCTCGATCTTCGCGCAGGATCCGGCCAAGCCCGAACAGGCTCCGCCGAAGCCCGAGGCACCCGAGAAGGAACCGCTGCATCTGCCGCCAATGCCGGACGTGAATCCGGCGCAGGACGCGCAGCAGAAAGAGTTGATCGAACTCTTCGGCAAGGTCGAAAACCGCCTGCGCGCGATCGACACGCAGATGTACGAAGCCGCCGCGGGGCGCGTGCCGACCAAGCCGATCAGCGGCTCGGGCATCGAAGATCTGTTGCGCGCGGGCGAGCAAGCGCCGCTGCCGGAAAACGTAGCGCAACTCCTGCAAAGCGCGTCGCAGGACAGCGCCAAGGCTCAGACGGAGATCCAGCGCATCCTGCAGATCGCCGAGTCGATGAACAAGAAGAACAAGCCTGGCTCCGGCGGCGGATCAGGCAAGCCGAAGCCTTCCTCGGGGGGTAAGTCTCCTCTCGACAAACCAGGTCAGGGTGATCCGTCGGGCCGTGAACAAGCTCCCAAAACTCCCGGCTCGAAGCCCGAGGGCCAGAAGCCAGGCGAAGGTGATGTCCCCAAGGACAGCAAGAAACCCGACGACCCCAACCGGCCCGAAGCCAATCGCGCCGGGCAGAAGCCGCCGGATTCGAAGACGGGTCCGGGCTCGAGCGCGGACGGCGCGGATCGCTGGGGCGATCTTCCAGTGCGCGCGCGGGAGATTTTCCGCGTCGAGGGCGCGTCGGATCTGCCGCCGCAATATCGCGACTGGATCGACGGGTACTACCGGCGGCTGCAAAGCCTGGAGCGGCGCTGAGCCCCGCGGCGCGCGACCTGACACGATCGACAGCGCCGAATCCATGCGCGGCCCGTTCCTCATCGCACTTCTGGTACTGCCGGCTAGGGTCCACGGCGCCGGACTGCCGGCGGATCAGGATCCCAAGCCGAGCGTGCCGCCGTTCCCCGCTGTGCGCGACGAATCGGCGCGAGCGATCGACATCAACCAGAAGCGCAGGGAAGCTCGTGAACAGCGCGCGCTGAGTTCGGTCGAGAAGAGCCTGGACTGCCTGGGCAAACTCCAGTCGACGTCACTCGACGGTTCGTTTTCAAGCAGCGGCGCCGAACATGCGGTGCCCGTGTCCGTCGCGGCGCTGTGTGCGCTCGCGTACATGGCCGCGGGCACCACACCCGATCGCGGCCCCCACGGCGTCGAACTCTCGCGCGTGATCGATTACCTCGTGTCGCGCTGCGATCTTTCCGAGGGCTCGGCCACGCGCGGCTACATCGCGAGCGACGGCGACGCGCTCTCGCGCATGCACGGTCACGGCTTCGCGACGCTGGCACTGTCGCAGGCCTACGCCATGTCACCGGCCACGCCGCGCGGAGCGAGGCTCGCAGCCGCGCTCGCGGCGGCGGTGCATCTGATCGAAATTAGCCAGGGCAGCGAGGGCGGCTGGTTCTATTATCCC
>JAYUOR010000412.1:0-3613 GCA_043760765.1 Planctomycetota bacterium
ATCGTCGGCGTCCACGGCGACGACGTGATCGTCGAGCTCAGCCCCACGCGCCAGGGCATCTGCCCGCGCTCGCAGTTCGAGATCGAGCCCAAGGTCGGCGAGCGCTCGGAGTTCACACTCGGCGGTCAAGACCCCGACGGCCTGTGGATCCTCTCGCGCCGCGAGCTTCAGGCCCTAGCTGCCTGGGACGCGATCGAGAAAGGCTCGCGCGTCGAAGCCAAGGTCACCGGACAGAACACGGGTGGACTGGAACTCAAAGTCGGACCGCTGCCGGGCTTCATGCCCGCGTCGCAGATCGGCCTGGGCCGCGAAGACAACCTCGCGCAGTACATCGGCCGCACGCTCGAAGTCATGGTGCTCGAGATCGATCCCGATCGGCGCCGTCTGTTGTTGTCGCGGCGCGCGATCCTCGAGACCGAGCGCGAAACTGCGCGCGAGCAGAGCGTCGGTTCGCTCGCCACCGGTCAGGTCCTGCGCGGCAAGGTCACGCGCATCGAGCCGTTCGGCGCCTTCGTCGATCTCGGCAAGGGGGTCGAAGGCCTGCTGCACGTCTCCAACCTTTCGCGCGGCCACGTCGCCGATCCCAACGACGTGGTTAAGAAGGGGCAAGAGATCGACGTCATGGTGCTCAAGATCGAGGACGGCGGAAAACGCATCGGCCTCGGCATGAAGCAACTCGAGGCCGATCCGTGGCAAGCGATCGGCGGGAAGTATCAGGTCGATCAGGTGGTCAATGGCAAGATCGTGCGCCTGACGGACTTCGGCGCCTTTGTCGAGATCGAACCGGGTGTCGACGGGCTGCTGCACGTCTCCGCCATGGCCAAGGAGCGCATTCGCCGGCCGCAGGACTCGGTCAAGGTCGGCCAAGAGGTTTCCGTGCGCATCGTCACGATCGACGGAGCGCGCCAGCGGCTTTCGCTGTCGCGTTTGGATCCGCGCGGAGCCCTGATCGGCTCGGAGGACTCGGTGGACAGCGCCGTGATCGACGAAGCGCTCGCGCGCACGCAAGCCACCAAGCCCCAGGGCACGAACCTCGGCTCGCTGTTCAAGAAGGCGCTGGACAAGAAGCAGTAGGCCAGCCCACCGCGAGCAGGTTGCTCTGCGACGCGCGCATCGATTGCTAGGTCGTGGGCTTTGGCCCGTTCGAGTTGCTGGCGTGCCCGCCCGAGACTCCGCCGGAAACGATCAGCGCCATCATCGTGCCGCTGTCGAGATCGACCTTGTGCACGCGCGCCCGCGGCACGAGAATCAAAAAGCCGCCGAAGGAAAACGAAAGCGGCTGATACACCGCCACGTGATCCGCGAGTCCAACCGACTCCATCGACTGACGCGTGACGAATCCCAGGCGTTTGACCTCCGACGTCTCGCTCTCCTCAAACCACACCGGCTGGTCGAAACTCTTCTTCTCGCCGACAAACGCGTCCGTCAGGTCGCGGATCGAAGAATAGACCAACTTGATCAGCGGCAGGCGACCGACCCAGCCCTCGAGGACCTTGAGCGCCTGCATCGCCAAGAAATTGGTCGCCAGAGCACCGGCCAGCGTGATCAACAGGATCGTGAGCAGCACACCGACGCCTGGGAAGTCGAGGGCCTTCTTCAGCGGTCCGAGGTTGCGCAGGCTGTCAACCCAGTCCACCAGCCGGAAAAAAACGTAAATCGTCAGTCCCAGCGGGACGACGACCAAAAGGCCGCGCAGAAAGCAACGAGTCAGGTTACCGAGCATTGGAATAGCCAGGGTAGCGTGCGGCGAGGCTCCAAGCACAGCACCCGCGCAACGATCAAGCTTGCCCTTCAGGGCAGGCCGCCCAGATTCGATAGACTGGCTGCATGTTCCTGGCGGCGCTCAACACCGAGATCTTCAAGTACGTCATCTTCGTTTGCGCGATCCCGCTCTGGCTGCCGTTCCTGAAGGCGATCCTTGCGGAGATGAACGACGCACTGGCCTCCGAGGGCGGACTGTTCGGAAGGACGCCATCCTCGAAGGAACTCGCCTTCATCGAGCGCGACCCCAACCGCGCCAAATCGCCGCTGGTCAGTCACGAGTTCGACCCTGACGACAAACAGGCCGACAAGCAGGCCGCGCGTCGACCGGCGGCGGGCGAAGCGCGTGGACCGGCGCCCAAGACGGCTCCCCGCGGCGGACCTCAAGCGGGGGTGGGATTTTCGAAACCGCGCGGCGGGCGCGGTTTTTCGCGCAAGGATCAGGGCAGGCGCTGAGACATTGGGCGGCGTCGAGCCGCTGCTTCGCGAGCGAAGGTTGGACGGGGATCGACCGGCGCTGCAAGATCGTCGCGCCCTCTCTCCCCTCTGGAGCCCCCTTCCGTGAACCGTCGACAGTTCCTCGGAGCCATGACCTTGCCCGCCGTCCCCGCCCTCGCCCAGCCGATCTCGGAGTTCGAGTGGTCGAAGCCGGAGTCGCTGCTGCGCATGCTCGAAGCCTTCGCCAACACGCCTGACGGCGATCCCGCGAAAGACGCGCGCAATGAAGATCTGTGGCGCGAAGTGCAGCAGGCCTTCACCGGCGATCGCACGAAGATCAACTTGAACAACGGCGGCTGCTGCCCGTCGCCGCGCGTCGTGCAGGAAGCGATGGCCCGCCTGTTGGCGTTTTCCAACGAAATGCCCACGCACAACCTGTGGCAGATCCTCGAGCCGCAGCGCGAGCCGCTGCGCCAGCGCATGGCGCGCCAATGGGCATGCGATCCCGAAGAACTCGCTTTCACGCGCAACACGAGTGAGTCGCTGCAAACGCTGCAGTTCGGTATGAAACTCGAGCGCGGCGACGAAGTCATCACCACGACGCAGGATTACCCGCGCATGCTGACGGCCTTCGATCAGCGCGAACGCCGCGACGGCATCGTCACGAAGAAGATCAAGATCCCGGTGCCCTGCGAGGACGATGCCGAAATCGTGCGCCGTTTCGAAAGCGCGATCACGCCGCGCACGCGCATGATCCTGATGTGCCACGCGATCAACTTGACAGGGCAACTGCTGCCAGTGCGCGAAGTGGTCGCGATGGCGCGCAAACACGGCGTGCCGGTGGTCGTCGACGGCGCGCACACGTTCGCGCACCTCGATTTCACCTTTCCTGATCTGGACTGCGACTACTTCGGCACGAGTCTGCACAAGTGGCTCTTCGCGCCGCACGGAACAGGCCTTCTGTACGTCAAGAAGGACAAGATCGATTCGATCTGGCCTTTGTTCGCCGCGCCGGCGTCGATGGACAAGAACATCCGCAAGTTCGAAGAGATCGGCACGCACCCGGCCGCGAACACGCTGGCGATCGGCGAGGCGCTGACTTTCCACCAGGGCATCGGTCCCAAGCGCAAGATGGAGCGGCTCTATTATTTGCGCGAAGTCTGGACCAGCCGCTTGGCGAAAAATCCGCGCGTCAGCTTCAACACCAGCCTCGACCGGCGCTATTCGCTCGGCATCGCCAACCTGCACGTGGAAGGGCTCGACACGGCGAAATTGCAGGCGCATCTGTGGGCCAAGCACTTCATCTGGACCACGGTCATCGATCATCCCGAGTTCAACGGCCTGCGCATCACACCCAGCGTGCAGACGACGTTGGAAGAACTCGGACGCTTCTGCGAGGCCATCGAGTCGGCGA
>JAYUOR010000413.1:0-3609 GCA_043760765.1 Planctomycetota bacterium
GTTCCCAGCCGCAATCGCTCCGCCGCCGAGCGCGGTGGAATCATTGCCCGATTCGAAGATCGCCGCGTAGACCTTGGTGCCGTCGGGCGAAACGCACAATGCACGCGGATCTTCGCCGACGATCGCAAGGCGCATCGGCGCAGCCGCGAGATTGGCGAGATCGAAGACCAGCACGCTGTTGGCCTGACTGCAGGTGACAAAGGCGCGGCCGGCCGCGAACACGACGTCCGCGGGTTCGTCGTCGGTCGAAAGCGTCATGACGACACGCTGGGTGACGAGGTCGACGATCGAGACCGAATCGGAAATCTGGTTGACCACCCAGGCTTCGCTGTTCGAGCGCGCGCGCACGCTGACTGGGTCGAGGCCGACGTGGATCGAGCCGGCCGCAACCGGCACGGCACCGCCCACCGCGAAGATCTGCAGTTCCGCATCCGGCGTGTTGACCGCGAGCAGCGACGCGAGATCGGGCGTCAAGTCGAGCGGATGGACGTGCGGCGTTTCCCAGTTGACGAAACTCGACTGCGCTCTCGCGCTTGCGGAGCAGGCGAGGACAACCGAGGTCAACAGGACGATTCGGGCAGGATTTGATCGCAAGGGGCTCTCCAGGTGCTGGACGCGGAACCCCTGAAGACTAACCGACGGCCGACTTCGGTGTCAGAAACCGTTCCGACACCGTTCCTACTTCGCCGTGGCCTGCTCGAAGGCCTTCACGATCGGCGCGCGGACCTGGGTGCGAAACGCTTCCGACACGGCGAGTTTCTCCTGTTCCAGGAGTTCCGCGGCGTGCGGCAGCGACTTCGCCGTGGTCGGCGCCGCCAGGCGCGTCAGGAAGCCCTGTTCCATGTCGTCGAGTTGCTTGTTCAGGTATCCGTTTTCCTTCACCAGCACCTGATCGACCTCCTCAGCGCTCTTGCCGTTCTTGCGCATTCCGGCGATGCGTTCCGAGACACCTGCGGTGAGTTTGCGGCTCTTCTCGAACCAGGTCGCGAGCGTCTCGGGCACCGTGCGGTCGTAGAACGGTTGGAACACGGACGCGATCTTCGCGCGCATCGCATCGTCATAGGGCGGCGCTGGATTCTCGCCGGCGGCAGCCGCGTAGATACGGCTGCGCAAGCTCTGCTGGCCGATCACGCGGATTCCGCGCGACAGGTCCGTGGAGATGTCCGTGCCTGCTAAGGGCCCGCTTGGAAGTGCGAACCGCGCTGCATCGATGGGCTTGTTCAGCTCCAAGGAAATCAGCGCTAGGTGCATTTCGCCTTTCGGGCTAGTGCCCGAGAATTCCTGCAAGAATCCGTTCTGCTTGGAGACCGCGATGTGGAACCGATCGTCGGTTTCGAAGCGCAGCAGGTCGCCGTCCTCGCGCGCGACCGCGTGCTTTTGTTGCAGCGTCTGGAGCCAGCCCAAAGGCGTCGCGGACTGCTCGCGCAGATCCGATTCAACCGCGAAGTTCGCCTTCTGAGCCTGGCTGTCGAAGTTCCAGCCCATGCCGACCGCGGCTTCCATCGCGGGGCGCTCCGCCGCGTTCGGAAAGGCGTTGTGGAGTGCCTTCTCGAGCGGCGCGAACGCTTCGAAGACCGCAGCACTGTCGAAACGCCCGTGGATCGGCTTGTCACCCTCGTTGCTGACGATCGAGAGCGTGCCGTCGACGCACCAAGTCGTCGACAGCTTCGGTCCGCAAGTACGTTGAACTCGCACCTGCGCGGGGGCCTGGAAGTCGATGCTCAACCGGGTCTTGTCCGCTTCGAGCGTCGAAGTGAGTTCGAAAACCGCAGCGAAGGAGTGGATTTCGCGGGAACTGCGGAGGACGTCATTGAGACGGTCCGACTGTGCGAGGCAGAGGAGGAGGGAGTGGATCATGCGGAAGGGGGGGCAGGGTGCTGCGATGGCCGTCGCTGGCAATCTACTCCAGAAGAATCTTCCGTACGCGTCGGGTTCTGGAGCGAGCAGGACAGGATGATCTATCTGAACGAGCCGTAATCCGCGCCGACGGGCTTGCGGAAATTTCGACCGATCTGGCGCGTCCTCGAAACTTGGCGCACAATTCACGGCTCAGGCTGCGCTATCGGCGCGTCCAAACTCGTCGCCGTGCAGGTCGTCCCTTTCTCTCTCACCTCAGGATCCCCACGCTCATGTTCGTCAAGTCAAGCCTCACTCTGGCCCTGGCCTCACTGGCCATGACCGCACCGGCCGTCGCTCAGGACAAGGCCGCCTACAACGAAATGATCCGCCTGCAACAGCAGGTGAATCAGTTGGCCGCCACCAACCCGGCGCTGGCCGCGCAGCTCAAATTGCGGGCTGAAGCCATCCATCAGTTGCTCTTCCCGACGCCTGCGACCCTGGGCTCGTCGACCGCCAACGGCGGCAGCAGCGGCTACAGCGCAGTCGCGCCGCCCTATGCGTTCAGCGGCCCGTGTGGCGCCTTCAACTCGGGCACGCCGGGGAACACGCTCTCGTTCCCCAATGTGAACGGGCCGATCGCAATCCTCGACCTCGCTACCGTGTTCGACACCATCCCGGTCAGCGGCCTTGGCACGCAGACGTTCGACGTCGACCTCACGGTCGCGATCACGCACACCTGGTGCTCCGACTTGACCATCGTGCTGACCTCGCCCGCAGGGACGAACGTCCCTGTCGCTACCGGCCGCGGCGGTGGCAACGACAACGTGTTCAACGGAACACTCTTCGATGACCAGTCGGCCAACTCCGTAGTCACCTACCCCTACGTGAATCTCGTCGCCGCGCCCGACCTGCGGCCTGAGTCGAGCTTCAACCTCGGGTTTGCCGGCCAGAATCCGAACGGAGTGTGGACCCTCACCATCAGCGACACTGCCGGCGCCGACGTGGGCATCCTGAACTCTTGGTCGCTTTCGATCACGGACGGAACGGTCGTTGCCATTCCTCCGGCGTACTCCATCAGCTCGTTCTCGACCGGCCCGATCTCCATCCCGATCCCCGACTACGTCGGTGGTGTCCCGGGCCTTGCCAACGCGCCGTTGGTGGTCAGCGGGGGCCCTGCGAGCATTGTGCAGGTCCAGGCCTACGTGGAAATCCTGCACACCTTCAACGGTGACTTGATCCTTTCGGTCCAATCACCGCTCGGGACGACCGAGGTCCTCTCCAACCGTCACGGCGGTGCATCGGACAACGTGTTCAACGGCACGCTCTTCGACATGAACTCGTTGAATCCGATCGCGAGCTACGCGTTTGCCAACAACGTCGTCGCGACCAATTTGCAGCCCGACGGGAATCTGCTCTCATTCGCGGGTCAGAACTCCAACGGGACCTGGACGTTGCTCATCTCGGACAATGCCGGGATCGACGTCGGGACCATCAATCGCTTTGACGTGAAGTTCGTCGACTGCGCGGGTGGCGTGGCCTACTGCACGGCGAAGATCAATTCACTCGGCTGTACGCCGGTGATTGCCAGCACCGGTTCTCCGTCGGCCACTTCAGGCTCGGGCTTCCTGGTCTCCGGCAGCAACGTGCGCAACAACAAGTCCGGCCTGTTGCTCTACACCAACGGGGGCCGCGCCGCGGTTCCGTTCGTCGGTGGAATTCGTTGCGTCAACTCGCCGGTCAAGCGCTCGACTCCGATGCTCTCAGGTGGAA
>JAYUOR010000414.1:0-9498 GCA_043760765.1 Planctomycetota bacterium
GCGCCATCGAGCCCTGAAGCGCTAACGGTGCCTGGCAGCTTCCTGAACTGTTGCCGCCTTCGCGGTCAGAGCGCCCTCGCCGGTGGACCTCGACGTGGCCGCATCTCGCACGGCGCCGTTGCGTCGGCGCAACAGTTTGGGATGGTGCCAGGCACCGTATGGGCACGCCGCGGATACACTCTTCGCCCCCAAGTGGGACCCATCCATGACCAGAGCTGACGGAAGAGCCGCGCACGAACTGCGCAGAATCGAGTTCCAGAGGCGTTTCACGGCGACGGCGCCGGGCTCGGTCTTGGCGAAATGCGGGAACACGCAGGTGTTGTGCACCGCCATGTACACCGAAGGCGTGCCTACCTTCCTGCAGGGCAAGGGCCAGGGCTGGTTGACCGCGGAGTACGCGATGCTGCCGTCGTCGACGCCACAGCGAAAGGCACGCGACAAGAACGGCAAGGTCGACGGTCGCGGTATCGAGATCCAGCGGCTGATCGGACGCGCACTGCGCGCTGTCGTCGACTTGAAAAAGCTCACCGAACGCACGGTCTGGATCGATTGCGACGTGATCCAGGCCGACGGCGGCACGCGCACGACGGCGATCAGCGGCGCCTACGTCGCGATGCACGACCTTTTCAAGCACATGGAACAAAAGCGCGTGCTGCGCGGCTGGCCGTTGATCACGGAGCTTGCGGCCGTCTCGGTCGGCGTCGTCGGCGGCGAGACGCTCTGCGACCTGTGCTACTCCGAAGACAGCGCGGCGCAGACCGACATGAACCTGGTGATGACCGGCGACGGACGATTCATCGAGGTGCAGGGCTCTGCCGAGGGCGCGCCGTTCTCGCGGGCCGAGCTGGATCAAATGCTGTCCTTGGGCGAAGGCGCGATTCGCCAGGTGTTCGATCTGCAGAAGCGCGCGCTCGCCACGCCGTGATGCAGCGGCTGCTGCTGGCCAGCGACAATTCCAAGAAGCGCGCCGAGTTGATGGCGCTGCTCGATGGACGCGGCGTAGAGCTATTGACGCCGCGCGACATCGGCGGCCTGCCGGCCGTGGAAGAGGACGCGCCCAGTTTCGCGGGCAACGCGGCCAAGAAGGCGCGCTCGGCGGCGCTCGCGAGCAAGTTGTGGTGCTTGGCCGACGACTCGGGCCTGGAAGTCGAAGCCCTGGGAGGCGCTCCAGGCGTCAACAGCGCGCGCTTTGCCGGCGTCCACGGCGACGACGCGCGGAACAATGCCCGCCTGCTGGAGGATCTGCGGCAGTTCAAGCCGGATCAACGCGGCGCGCGCTTCGTCTGCTCGCTCGCTCTCGCTCGCCCCGACGGCGAGATCGCGCTGGCGGTCGAGGGCACGGCTTCCGGCCGGATCCTGGAGGCGGCCCGCGGGACACGCGACTTCGGCTACGACCCCCTTTTCCTGTTCACGGAGCCGGGCTTCCCCGAGAGCGGCCGCGGCTTCGCCGAGTTGGATCCCGGCGAAAAGGCGCTCGTTTCCCACCGCGGGCGCGCGATGCGCATGCTGCTCGAACGCTGGCCCGTGGAGCTGACCGGCCGCTGAGCAGAACGGCTGCGCAGTCCATGGAGCGGCGCGCGATCCGCGCTCGCTTTCGTGTATCCTGCGGGATTCCTGCCCAGCCGCCGGAAAGGACATCTTGGACACCGCCCACATCCGCAACTTCTGCATCATCGCGCACATCGACCATGGCAAGTCGACGCTCGCCGACCGGATGCTCGAGATCACCGGCGCCGTCGACAAGCGCGACATGCGCGCCCAGCTGCTCGACTCCATGGACCTGGAGCGCGAGCGCGGGATCACGATCAAGGCCAGCGCCGTCACGATCTACCACAAGGTCCTGGGCGTCGAGTACGAGCTCAACCTGATCGACACGCCCGGCCACGTCGACTTCAACTACGAGGTCCAGAAGGCGCTGCAGGCCTGTGAAGGCGCGGTGCTGCTAGTCGACGCGTCCCAGGGCGTCGAGGCCCAGACCGTGGCCAACGCCTACCTCGCGGTCGAGGGCAACCTGGAAGTGCTGCCGGCGATCAACAAGATCGACCTGCCCCACGCACAGCCCGAGGTCGTCTGCGAGGAGATCGAGAATTCGATCGGCATCGAAGCTTCCGATGCCTGCCGCGTCTCGGCCAAGACCGGCCTGGGCGTGAGCGAGTTGCTCGATCGCATCGTGCTCAAGATTCCCGCGCCCAAGGGCGACCCGGAAGGCGCGCTGCGCTGCCTGATCTTCGACGCAGTCTACGACGAGTTCCGCGGGATCGTGGTCTACCTGCGTGTCGTCGACGGCACGATCCGCGAGAAGGACCAGATCCACATGCTCGGCACCGACAAGGTGTACGAAGCGATCGACATCGGCCGTTTCACGCCGACGATGAAACGCAGCGGGGCCCTCGGGCCCGGGGAGGTCGGTTACTTCATCTCGAACATCAAGCAGCTCGGCGACGTGCGCATCGGCGACACGATGACGCGCTACAAGGGCCCGAAGGTGGCCATGCTGCCGGGCTACAGCCCGCCGCTGCACATGGTCTACGCGGATTTCTTCCCGACCAACAGCGGCGACTTCGAGAGCCTGCGCGAAGGTCTCGCCACGCTCTCGCTTTCGGACTCCTCGTTCTCGTTCGAAGCCGTGACCAGCGAGGCGCTCGGCTTCGGTTTCCGCTGCGGATTCCTGGGCCTTTTGCACATGGAAATCGTGCAGGAGCGACTCGAACGCGAGCACGACATCGACATGATCCAGACCGCGCCGACGGTCACCTACCGGATCAGGCGCTCCGACGGTACGGAGGAAGAGATCCACTCGCCGGGCCAACTGCCCACGCCCGACAAGTACGAAGTCCTGAACGAGCCCTATGCGCGCGTGACCGTGATGGTCCCCTCGGAGTACATCGGCAACGTGATGTCGATCTCGGCCGATCACCGCGGCGAATTCGTGCGCCAGGAATACCTCTCGCCGACCCGCGTGCAGCTCGCCTACGACATTCCGTTGTCCGAGATCATCTACGACTTCTTCGACAAGTTGAAGTCGTCGACGCGCGGCTACGGCACGCTCAACTACGACTTGACCGGCTATCGCCCAGGCGAGCTCGTCAAGCTGCGCATCTTGGTCAATGGCAAGGAAGTCGATGCGCTGACCAGCATCGTGCACAAGGACCAGGCTGAATACCGCGGCCGCCTGATTCTGAAGAAGATGCGCAAGGAGATCGCGCGCCACCTGTTCGAGATCGCGTTGCAGGCGGCGATCGGCTCGCGCATCATCGCCCGCGAAACGATCGCGGCCTTGCGCAAGGATGTCACCGCCAAGTGCTATGGAGGCGACGTGACCCGCAAACGCAAGTTGCTCGAGAAACAGAAAGAGGGCAAGCGCCGCATGCGCCAGATCGGCAACGTCGACATCCCGCAGAAGGCTTTCCTCGCCGTGCTCGGCGGCGATGAGGCCGAGTAACCATGTCGACGACGCCCCAGCCCGCCACGATCGAGCACAAGTCGCCTTGGCGCGACAACATCGAAGCCTTCGCCGTCGCCGTGATCATGGCCGTGGTGCTCAAGTACTTCGTGCTCGAGGCCTACAAGATCCCGACCGGTTCGATGCAGCCCACGCTGATGGGCAACTCGGAAACAGGCATCTTCGACCGCGTGCTGGTCGACAAGCTCTCCTTCCATTTTCGCGATCCGGAGCGCTTCGAAGTCGCGACGTTCAAATACCCGCTCGATCGCTCGAAGAACTTCATCAAGCGCATCGTCGGCATGCCCGGCGAGCTCTTGTGGATCGCCCACGGGGACGTATGGACCCGCAAGGACGAGCGCGAGCCCTGGAAGATCCTGCGCCGGTCGCGTTCGGTGCAGCGCGAGACGTGGAAGCCGCTGGACAATTCCCATGACGGCGAGTCGCCGACCTGGACGACCGAAGGCAAGACGCCGACGGCCTGGAAGTTCGGCCAGCGCAGCGTCCAAGCGAGCGGCGACGGCCGCGCGCGTTTCGTCGGCCGCGCCGGCGCGATCATGGACTTCTACACCGACGGTTACCCGCGCAGCATGCAGAGCAAGGTCGTGCCCGGCGGCCACAACGGCGAGAATCCGGTCGGCGACCTGCGCGTCGAAGGCGACGTGCGCGCACAGGCCGGTTGCACCGAGATTGCAGTCGAACTCGACGAAGGCCCGCGCCGCTACCGGCTCGTGATTCCCGGCCCCGCGGCGCCCGCCGACGCGATCCTGCGCATCAGCGCCGTCGATGGCAGTCCGCAACCGAACGCGCATGTCCCACGCGATGGACTGGGCAAGAACTATCGGCTCCCCGCAGGCAAGCAGGTTTCGTTCGGCGCGCAGAACCTCGACGACGAACTTTCGATCGACATCGACGGCGAAGTCGTGATGGCGGTCGACATCGAACTTGCCAGCGACCAGCACTCGTCAGCGTGGCTCGCCTGTCAGGGAGCCGGCGCACAGTTCAGCAACCTGCAGGTCTTTCGCGACATCTACTACCTCGAAGGTCGCGGCGATTCGCAGTACGCGATTCCCGACGGGCACTACTTCATGCTGGGCGACAACACGCAAAACTCGAGCGACAGTCGCGAGTGGAACCTGTACGTGATGGAAGCGAAAATTGCCGGTGAAACCAGGCAGCTGCGCGGCAACAACCGCGAGCCCGAGAATCCCGTGCATCTTCAGACCGAACACGGACCGACGACTTGGTTCCGCGATCAATGGGGCGAGCTCTTCGTGTTGCCCACAGCGGACACGCGACGAATGCAGCCTGAAAATGCGCCGTTTGTGCCGCGCGAGCTGATGACCGGCCGCGCATTGCTGGTTTTCTGGCCGTTTTCCTTCGATTACGGCGTGCTGCGGTTGAAGTGGGTCCACTGAACGGCTAGGCGCCGTGCTAGCGCCCGCAAGCGGCCGGAGCCCGTTCTCGTCCGGCGGCGACGGCAGGCGAGGCTGCCCGGGCGAGCCAAACGCCCGGCGCTCTGCCAAGAAAGTGGCTTATCCACAAGCTCCGAGGGCACCATCCGTCCCAAGCACGGGACGCCGGAGCGCGTTTCTTTGCCGTCCGGAGCTGGAAGATGCCTCGGGGCAAGTTTCGAAGCCGACCCTAAGTATCTAATTTTGAACAACTTACGGAATGGGCAATATCGGCACGTCAGCGCTGTGAAGCCGGCCCGAAGGCTTTGTGATCGGCCTGTCAAGGTTCAGTCCAATCGTCCGGCGAGCACGCGCCGCACTGTCCACAGGTTTTCCACAAGCTCTGGCCTGGCCTCACTTTGCGCGCGCTTCGTGTGGCTTCGCGCTAGGAATCCGCATTGGGTTCCGAGCGCCCCGGCCCAGGCCGCGTCGCCCGGCGCCGGTCCGACCGCAAACGGCCAAGTCCATCGAAGTGTCGCGCTGCCGGACCGCGCTCTGCACACTGCGCGGATGGTCGTGCCTGCCCCCCCCACCCGCGGCGAGTTGCTGCTCGAAGTCCGTGGACTGGTCAAGTCGTTCAAGAAGCGCCGTGTCGTCGATGGCGTCAGCTTCGTAGTGCGCGCCGGCGAAATCGTCGGCCTGCTCGGACCCAACGGTGCGGGCAAGACGACCAGTTTCCGCATGACGGTCGGGCTGACCAAACCAGACGCTGGTCACGTGCTCTTGCGCGGCAACGAATGTTCGCGTGAACCGATGTTCAAGCGAGCGCGATTGGGCATGGGCTACCTGCCGCAGGAACGCAGCCTGTTCCAGCGCATGAGCGTGATCGACAACTTGCTCGCGGTGCTCGAGGCGATGCCGTTCAACCGCGCTCAGCGGCACAACGAGGCCGAAAACCTGCTGGCCGAATTGGAACTGACGCACTTGTCGAAAAGCATCGCCGAAACGCTTTCAGGCGGCGAACAGCGCCGTCTCGAACTTGCGCGCGCGCTGGCGACGCGGCCTGCCATCCTGCTGCTCGACGAACCGTTCGCGGGTGTCGACCCGATCGCCGTGCACGAGATCCAGTCCCTGATCGCCAAACTGCGCGAGAAGAACATCGGCATCCTGATCACCGACCACAACGTGCGCGAGACGCTGCAGTCGACCGATAGGGCGTACATCATCCGTCAGGGCCAAATTTTCCGTGAAGGTCCGCCCCGCGACCTGATCGCGGACCCCGAGGTCCGCGCCGTCTACCTTGGACACAGCTTCGATGCGCCGGTGATGGGCGTCAGTGCTGACGAAGCGTCCAGGCTGGTCGAGTAGCGCCGTCTGCGCCCTTGTGCGGCTTCACGCCCGCGCGCCGATCGGCTATTCTCTTTGCCCCCTGATCCGCCCCGAGGCCCGAAAATCCCCCATTTGCCAATGAAAATCGTCGCCTGCGTGAAGCGCGTGCCGACCACGGAAGCCATCGCTAAACCGACTTCCGACGGTCTGAGCCTCGACCCGACGGGCTGGCAGTACATGCTGTCGTTCTACGACGAACTGGCTCTCGAAGAAGCGCTCAAGGCCAAGGAGAAGTTCGGTGGCGACGTGACCGTGCTGACGCTCGGCCCTTCGGAAGCGTCGAAGGAAGTGCGCGAATGCCTGGCGCGCGGAGCCGACAGCGGAGTCATCCTCAAGGATGCGGACCCAGCGTCGCGCGACCCGCGCTCGACGGCCAAGGCGCTGGCGGCGAAGATCCGCGCGCTCGGCGCCGAGCTCGTATTTGCGGGACGCGTCGCCACGGACCGCGACAACGCCGCGGTCGGCCCGATGCTCGCGACCTACCTCGGTTGGGCCTGCGTCACGGAAGTTCATGCGCTCGAGTTGAGCGAAGCCGGTGGAACGGCCAAGCGCGAGACCGAACACGGCGTCGAGACCGTCGCGTTCCGCTTGCCCGCGGTGATCACTTGCAACAAGGGCCTGAACGAGCCGCGCCGCTCGAGCCTCAAGGGCATCATGGGCGCAAAGTCGAAACCGATCGCGGAAGAAGCGCCGGAGAACGTCACAAATCAGTCGATCGTGCTCAAGGTCGAGATGCCGCCCGCGCGCAAGGCCGGACGAATCGTCGGCGAAGGCGCCGCCGCCGTGCCGGCTTTGATCAGCGCGCTGCGAAACGAGGCACAGGTTCTTTGATGGTCACCATCGTTGTCTTTGCGGAACAGTCGAACGGTCAAGCACGGCGCGCAAGCCTTGAGTGCATCGGCGCCGCGCGTGCCACGGGCTCGGACGTGCTCGCGGTCAGCCTCGGAGCCTGTGCGGAAAACGCGGCCATGACTCTGGGCAAGGCCGGAGCCAAGGAAGTCATCTGCCTGACGAGCGCGGGCCCCTTCAGCTCGGACGCTCTAGCCGCTGACCTGGCGAAGATCGTCCAGGAGTCCGGCGCAAAGGCCTTCCTCGCCGCGTCGAGTGCAACGGGCAAGGACATCGCTCCGCGCGTGGCCGCGCACCTCGATTCGACGCTGTTCAGCGACGTGATCGGATTCAGCTCCACGGGTGGCGCGTTCCAGGTCGTGCGTCCGTGGCTCGCCGGCAAGGCGATCGCGACGCTTTCCAGCAACGGCGGAATCTTCTGCGCGACGACGCGGCCCAACGTCTTCTCCGCAAACGAGGCAGGCGGCGCGCCCAAGATCACTCAACGTGCGGCTAGCGCGGGCGGCAAAGCGACTGTCACGGCGATCGAACCCAAAGTCGCGGGCAAGCTCGACGTCAAGGAAGCCGCTGTAGTGGTTTCCGGCGGCCGTGGCATGAAGGGCCCGGAGAACTTCGGCCTGATCGAAAACCTCGCATCGGCATTCGGCAACGCGGCGACCGGCGCATCCCGCGCGGTCGTCGACGCCGGCTGGCGCCCGCACGCCGAGCAAGTCGGGCAGACCGGCAAGACCGTCGCGCCGCAGCTCTACGTCGCCGTCGGAATCTCCGGCGCGATCCAACACCTGGCCGGCATGCGCACCTCGAAGGTGATCGTCGCGATCAACAAGGACAAGGACGCGCCGATCTTCAAAGTCGCCGACTACGGCATCGTCGGAGACGCGCTCGAGATCTTGCCGGCACTGACGGCAGCCGTGAAAGTCGCGCGCTCGCAGCACTGAGCGTCGGGGAAAAGTCACACTCCCCTCTGAGCTGCTCGCATGCGAACAGTTCGAACGGGAGCATGACTTCCTGCCGCAACCACCCGTGAGAGCGCGGGTCGGTCCCGCTCAATCAGGATCGACCCCAAGACTGTTCTTGAGGCCCTCGAGCGTGTCCTCGACCTTGCTCCTCTGCTTCTCGAACGCCTGGCCGGCGGCATTCTCGGCGCGCTCCAGCGGGCCGTCCTCTTTGGAGAAACCAGCCTGCCCGGTGATCTTCTCACCGCTGCTACCTGCGTTGCCGGAGCCACCGGTCTCAAACTGACGGGGGCCGCCACGTCCGCCGTACTCGCCGGTCCCACCGCCGCCGTACTGACCGGAGCCACCTCCGCCGTACTGACCGGAGCCACCTCCGCCGTACTGACCGGAGCCACCTCCGCCGTATTGACCGGAGCCGCCACCATCGTCACCGCCCGAGTACTTGCCAGTGCCACCGCCACCGTACTGACCGGAGCCACCGCCGTTGCCACCACCCGAGTACTTGCCTGTGCCACCACCCGAGTACTTGCCTGTGCCGCCACCAGCGTAATTGCCTGTGCCGCCACCACCGTACTGGCCACCGCTACCGCCGTTGCCGCCACCTGCGTACTTGGCGGCGCTGCCGCTGCTTGCAAGCGCGGTCGCGGTCTTCTTCCCGACCTCGACGAGTCCGTCGGGATAGGCGATTCCGATCTGCTTCTGGAAGGCCTTGATGGCCGCGACGGTCTGTCCGCCGATCCGGCCATCGATCTCCAACTTCGCGCCCTTGCGGTTCAACGCGATCTGGACTTGGGTGACGTCGTCCGGCGCGTTCTTGCCGCCTTGACCGACCGAGCCGCTGATGTCGAAGGGCCGCACGCCCGTGAGCAGCGGTTCCTCGTCGGCTTCCGCGGACTCGCTCGCGTCTTCGGCGGTCTCGCCCTTCATCGCGTTGCCGCCGGCAGTCGGCTTGGCTGACTTCTTGGCCGGCGCGTACGGCTTCTCCTCGTATTCCGGGGTTTCGGGAGTCTCGCTTTCTTCGTACTCCGAGCGCGCGACGATGTTTACCTTCACGCTCGTCGCCGTGTGGTACTTGATCGCCGCTTCGAGCTTCAGCTTCAGCGCGGCATCGCGCTTGTCCATGATGAAGCTGTAGGTGCTGCTTTCCTGGTCCCAGATAAAGGCACAGAGCGCCAGGAACTTTGTACTGCCCGTGACCTGCGTGAGCAGTGCCTTGTGCTTGGAGGTGATGCTCGGCGCCACCATGAGTGCGTACACCGGCGTCGCCACGCACACGAGGACGGGGCATTCCACGGTCTTCGCTTTCTGGAGGCCCGCGAGGATCTGCACGCGCAGGGCCTTGGCCAACTCCTTCTCGGCGTCCGATTCCGCCTCCTCTGCCTCTGATTCGTCGGCGTCCTTCTGCTCCGCCGTGACCGCGGTGCGCGCCTTGCTCACTTCCTTGGCCAGCTCGTCGAGATAGACGCAC
>JAYUOR010000415.1:0-9487 GCA_043760765.1 Planctomycetota bacterium
CTCGAAGTGCCGGTGTCGACCGCGGGTGGCGAAGAGTACATCCTGACGACACGCCACCTGGATTTCGTGCCGCACACGCGCGAGAGGCTGCTCGCGCGCGTGGGCGAGACGAACGATGTCGGCGAGATTGCGCTGCTGCGAAGTTCGCGCGACGAAGCGGGCGATGCCACACTCGAGGTCTTCGTCCAGGACAGCGCGGGCGCTCCGCTCGCGAACACGGCCGTGACTGCATTTCGCAGTGTGCGCGGGACGGACGGTGTTGCTCACGAGGAAAGCGAGGCCCTGGCGCGCAGCGACGGATCGGGCCGCGCCGTCCTGAGCCTGAAGCGACTCGGCTCGAAACGTCTGTACGTCTATCCGCCGCCCGGCGAGTTGTGCCCCGCGAGCGTGACAATCGGCATCGATGCGCCGGCTCGCTTCGAGCGCACGATCCGACTCGAGAAAGGTCTGACGATCTCCGGCGCGATCTCCGGCATCGGCGGTGGCGTCGAGCATGGACGCGGCGGTTTCCTCGCGGCGGTCGGAGCTCCCGACCTGGCCTGGATCTTTGCCGACGTCGATGACCGCAGCGGAGCTTTCGTGCTGCGCGGTCTCGAAGATCGAATCTACACGCTCGTGCGCGACGGCGACGAGTGGTCGCGCGCGGAATTGCACGATGTGCGCGCCGGAACGTCGGGGCTCACGATCCAACTCAAACGCAAGCGCGACCTGCGCGACATCGGCGATCACCAGGCCGAGCTGCACGGGGAAGTCAGGGACGCGCGCACGGGCGCGGTGCTCTCGCTCGCCGCTTTCGCGATCAACGTCGAATACCTAGGCGACATTCGCGGACTGGACTGGGATCGCGACGTGCTTCCGGGTCTGATCTCACCGCGCCCCGTCCAGACCATGCTGTCCGGCGACTATGTCCCGCCGTCAGCGTTCCATCTCGACGGGCTTGCGCCGGGAACCTACGCGGTGTCCGCGCGACTGCAGGGCTATGCGCCCGCCTTCGCCGGGCCGTTCGAACTGGGCGAACACGACATGAGCACTGGTATCGTGATCGCAGTCGAGCCGCCGGCGACCGTGCGCGGCGTGCTGGTCGACCCCAAGGGTCGTCCGCTGGCGAATGGATCGATCCTCGTCACGGGCATCGGAGCTCGAGCGCTGGAGAGTTCGAAGGCCGCCGACGCCGAACTGCGTGCAACGCGCGGAGTTGGAGCGATCAACGTTTGGGGGCAGGTGCGGACCGCAGCCGATGGCAGCTTCAAGCTCTCCGCGTTGCCGGCCTGGCCGACTCTGCGCGTGGTGGTCCACCATCCGGACTTCGAGATGTCCTGGACCGAGGCGCCGGACTTGCATCCCGGTGAGACCACGGACCTCGGCCGCGTCCCGACCGGTGCGCGGTTCGTGCGCTAGTTGCGTCCGCGCGGATCAGCCCCCAACATGAGGGCATGCCGATCAGCCGAGCGCCTCTGTGGACATGGATTGCGATCGCGGTCGCCGGGGCTTGTTCCAAGGCAAAGAGTCCGCAAGCGAAGGCTGACGCGCTGCTGCGCGAATTGCCCGCGGCAAGCGCTTTGGTGCTCGCCGCTCCGCAGCGCGCGTTGATGCTGCGCGCTTCACCGGACGGCAAGAGCATCGCTTACCTTGCGCCGACCTTGAGCGATCCCGCGCTCAATCCCTCGCTCGAGGGCTATGCGCTCTTCGTGGATTCGTCGCGCGGGAACGAACAACTCTCCGCGGGCGCCTTTCGTCCGTGGTTCGCGACTCCGCCCGCATGGCGACCTGATGGAGCGGTGCTTGCGCTGACCTTTGAGATCAAGGACGAAGACGGCAGGTTGGGGACTGCACTTGGATTCGCGGCCGCGGGCGGCGGAATGCTGGAGGCGCGCTTCACTTTCCCGCGCGGTGCCATGTGGCGCGGGACACCGGCCTGGTCCCCTGACGGCAAGCAGCTTGCAATTGCAGGGACTTCGGCAAATGGAACGAATTTGTGCGTGTTCGACCGCTCCGGCTCCCTGATTTCCCAGCGCGACACGCCCGGCGAGGAGTCTGGCTGGGCGCAGTGCTCTTGGTCCCACGACGGCGCGCGCATCGCAGTCGTCGCCCGGCAAAAGCTCTACCTATTCGACTCGCCGGACAAGGCTGCACGGGTCGTCAGCACGGTTCCCTATCCCGACTCCGAAGCCTCGACGCAACCCCTCTGGATCGACAATGACAAGTCGCTCGTCCTCGGTGCCGGCAGCGGGGTCTGGCGTGTGGAGTTGGCCTCGGGATCGATCATCCGCCTGTTCGGCGCACGAACGATCGTCGATGTCGTCAGCACCGAGGATCCGGCCATTGTCCTGGGCCTCGAGGAGCGCGAAGTGAAGCCGCAAGGGCTCGACTCAGCCGCCAAAGCGGTCGAGACGCTCGCCGGGGCCGGCCATGCCCGCGACCACTACGAGCGCACACCGGTCCTGCTGGACCTGCGCGATTTGCGCGAACGCCAGATCACCACGCTGCGGCGCACGGACAACGAACAAACACTGACGCGCGACGCGGCGCTTCCGGCGGCCGTGCGGCAAGCTTTTTCTAAGCGACCGTGAACGCAGCGCTGACTTGTGCACGCGCGACTGCGTAGAATCAGCAGAGCCCCATGAACGACCGTGTCCTGGGAATCACACGCGCTCCGCTCAACGAATTCAATGCTCGCCCGCCTTCGATTCCTGCTCGGGTACTGTACGTTCTGGCTTGCCTTCTTCATCGTTGCAAGGGTTCTGTTCCTCGCGTACGAGCACGCTGAGACCGCGCAACTGACCGCGGGCACCATCGCGGGGACTTTTCTCTACGGCCTGCGTCTAGATCTGGCGACGATGACGTTCGTCTCCGCGATCCCGGTGCTCCTGGTCGTGGTCTCGGCGTTCGTCCCGCTGCGCCCGATCGCCTGGCTCGTCAACGGGTACACTTTCCTCGCGCTCGGGTTCGCATCATTCCTCGTTGCTGGCGACCTCGAGGTCTATCGCGCCTGGGGAGCGCGGGTCGACGGCGGCGTGTTGACGTACTTGAAATCGCCGAGCCAGGCGTATGCGTCTTCGGCCTCTTCGCCGCTCTTTCTGCTTACCGCATTGCTGTTTGCGTTGCTTGGGGTCTTTGCCGCGATTTATTTTCGAACACTTGCGGGCAAAGTCGGTCGGCTGCCGCCCACGCGGCCTGCAGCGAGCATTCCGCTGTTTCTGTGCGTGCTGCCGCTGGTGATCGCTGCCCGAGGCGGTCTGCAATTGAGCCCGCTCAACCTGAGCAGCGCCTACTTCTCAGAGGAGCAGTTCGCCAACCACGCGGCGATCAATGCCACGTGGAACTTCCTCGACTCGGTGTACGGGAACAAACACGACCGCAAAAATCACTACGTCTACATGCCCGAGGAACGCGCGCGCAAAATCGTGCGCGAGCTCTTGCCGCCGCTCGAGCCACCGCGATCGGTGCTTCGCACGACGCGGCCCAATGTCGTGCTGATCATCTGGGAGGGGCTCTCCGCGAAGCTGATGGCGCGCACTGAAGGTCGCGAAGGCGTGACACCGATGCTCGAGCGCCACAGCCATGAGGGCATCCTGTTCGATCGCATTTACGCCTCGGGCGGCCGCAGCGACCGCGGTCTCGTTGCGATCCAGAGCGGATTCCCCGCGCAGCCCAAGACGTCGATCATGCGCGTGACGACCAAGACGGCGAAACTGCCGATCCTTTCGCGCGATTTCAAAGCCGCGGGATATTCGACCGGTTATTTCTACGGCGGGGAGCTGCAATTCGCGAACATGCGCTCCTACGTCCTGCACGGCGGATTCGAATACATCGTCGAGAAGGAGGACTTCCCGCGCGCGAGTTGGAATTCGAAATGGGGCGCGCACGATGAAGTCGTGCTCGACGCGCTGCTCGAGGGTTGCAACAAGGCCGTGCAGCCCTTTTTCTACGTCACGTTCACGCTGAGCAGCCACGAACCCTACGAAGTGCCCGGAACTCCGGCCTTCCCGGGCGACGGCGAGTTGGAGAAATTCCTGAGCGCGACAAACTACACCGACCGCTGCGTCGGAAAATTCCTGGAGCGCGCGAAGACACAACCGTGGTGGGCGAACACGCTCGTGATCATCGTCGCGGATCACGGCCACCGCCTGCCGAGTATCGACCCGCGTCCGGGCCACTCCTCGCCGCTCGATTTTCACGTCCCAATGGTCTGGCTCGGTGGTGCGCTGGCCGTTCAGGATGAAGCGATTCACGTGGTCGGCTCGCATGCGGACCTGCCGAACACCCTGCTCGCCCAGCTTGGATTGCCGGCGTCTGAGTATCACTTCGGCAAGGACCTGCTCGCACCCAACGCCGTCCCGTTTGCCTACTACTCGTTCAACGACGGTTTGGGCTTCGTGACCCCAGCAGGCATCAGCGTCTTTGACAACGCGGCCAAGGCACTGATCCAGAAGGTGGGCGACGTGCGCGAGGAGGATCTGCTCGCCGGTCAGGCCTATCAGCAATTGGTCGTGCAGGAATACCTGGATCGCTAGCCCGCGCTGCCCGGGAATCCTCCGGCGTTTGTTACCGGGCACCGCGCATGCGCGCCCAGGTGTCGATGTCGCGGCCGAGCGGTTCGCCTCCGAGGTAGCGATGGAACCAATCGACGTGGGCGCCGTAGTAGAAGAGCATCTCCTGCCAGCCGGGCCAGTGACCGGCGTTGGGGAAGACCGCCAGGCGCGAGGGTACGCTGCGTTCCTGCAGGGCGGTGAAGTACTGCAGGCTCTGCGTGTAGGGCACGCGGAAATCCAGTTCGCCCGTGATCACCAGGGCGGGAGTCTTGAACTTCGCGACTGAGTTCGACGGCGACCACTTCTCGAATTGCTCGCTGGTCCAGGGCGTGCCCGCAAGATCTCGCTTGGGGAACCACAACTCTTCCGTCGCGCCATAGAACGAGCGCAAATCGTAGAGCCCCATCATCGCCGCCTGACATTTGAAGCGATCGGTGTGGCCTTGCATCCACATCATCATGTAACCGCCGTAGGACCAGCCCATGGCGCCCATGCGATCCTTGTCGACATACGGGAGTTTCTCGAGCGCGTCGGTCACGTGCATCAGGTCGTCGAACACTCGTCCGCCCCAGTCCGAACCGATCGCGTCGCAGTACTTCTGCCCGTAGCCGGTGGAACCGGTCGGATTGGCAAAGGCGACGACATAGCCCTTGCCGCCGTAGACCTGCCAATCGCCGCGGAACGAATCGGCCCATTGCGATTGCGGCCCGCCGTGCACGTTCAGGATCAACGGATACTTCTTCGAACTGTCGAAGCCATGCGGCGTGATCACGAAAACATGGATCTTCGTGCCGTCCGCGCCGTCGACCCAGATCTCCTGCGCGGGCCGCAAGTCGATTTCCGACTCGAACTTCGCGTTGAAGCTGGTCAAGCGCACGGGAAACTTGCCGGCGGCAGGCTTGATGAAAAGTTCGAGGGGCTCGTTGATCGCGCGACGCACATACACGAGCGCTCCGTCGTTATTGGAAAATTCCCACGCGTCGATGCTGGCGTGCTCGTGGACCTTCGTCGGCTTCTGAGCGTCGAAACCGACGCGAAAAATAGGCGTGCGGCCCTTCACTTCGGCCTGGAAATACAGCGCGCTGCCGTCTTTCGACCAGCGCATGTCCGTCAGCATGTCGTCGAAGCCCTCGCGCGAGGTCAAGTATTGCACGCCGCCGCTGGCGAGGTCCATCACCGCAAGACGCTTCAAGTCCGATTCGTACGCGGCCTGAGCCTGGCTGGAAAAAGCGAGCTTCTTGCCGTCCGGGGAAAACAGGGGCTGCCCGTCCCAACCCTCGCAAGCATCGGTCAGGTTCCTGGGCGCCGCGGGTTCATCGAGCGCGACGATCCAAAGATCCGAATTAGTCGATGTCGCCTGCACTTTGTCGCGATTGGACATGAACACGAACGATCGGCCGTCGGGCGAAAAGTCATAGCCGCGGCCGCCGCCAAGCATGAATGGCGGACTGTCGAAATTGCCGGGCGTCAAATCGCGCTCGACCTTGCCCGTCTTCGCATCGACCAGCAGCACGTGACTCGCCTTGCCTTCGTCCCAGCTCGTCCAATGGCGGTAGAGCAGCGTGTCGGTCCAGTGCACGTCGAGCTTGCCCTTCTCGCGCGCGTCGTCGCGCTCCTTCTGCGCCGTGCTCTCGAAGGAAATGTCGGGCCAGATCTCGCTGGTCACGGCAATCCAATGTCCGTCGCGCGACAACACCGGACTTTCGACACCCGGCGCATAGTCGGTCAACTGACGCGCCTCGCCGCCGCCCAGCGCCATCGTCCACAGTTGGCTCGATCCGCTTCGATTGGAAACGAAGACCAGCGACTTGCCGTCGGACGTGAAGTGCGCGTCCGTGTCCGACTTCTTCGCGCTGGTGAGTTGGCGCTGCCCGGAGCCGTCGACAGCGATCGACCACAGCTCGCTCCACGACGAACCGGCGGCCACGTCGAAGCGTCGCACACCGAACACGATCGTGCGCCCGTCGGGAGAAATCGTCGGTGAATTGACCTGCGCGACTCCGTAGACGTCGGGAATGTCGAAAGCGCGCTTGTCCCAAGCGCCGAGCGAACCGAACAACATGGCGAAGGCGGTGGTCTTCATCCCGCGAATACTACGCATTCGCTGCCGCGCGCGGCGAGTGCGGTGCTCAACGACTCAAACGTGCCTTGCGTTTGGCCGGCGCGCGGCCCTCTCCGAGCATCTGCTCGAGCCGATCGAGCCCGGCCAGCATGTTGTCCATGGGCGGCCCGAACGAAAAACGCATCCACGAACGGTACGGCGACGCGCCGCGGCGGCGTTTGCCCGGATTGACGTCGAAGAACTCGCCAGGCACGGTCAGTACCTTGTGCTCCAGCGCGCGGCGGAAGAAGACCATCGCGTCGTTGAAGGGCGGCTTCAGTTGCTCCAGCGAGCACCAGCAATAGAACGTGCTCTGTGGCTCGCTGGCGAAAGTGATCCCCATGCTCTTCAGGCGTTCGACCATCACGTTGCGCTTGCGCGCGAACATCTGACGCACCGCGCGGGTCTCCTGATCGGCGCGACCTGGTTCCAGCGCGGCGAGCGCGGCGCGCTGCGCGATGCGAGAGGGACCGCCATCGATGGAACTCGCGGTGCGCGCAAGCGTCTCCATCATGTTCGACGGACCGATGGCCCAACCCAGGCGCCAGCCGGGATAGCGGAAACTCTTCGTCAAGCCGTCGATCAGGATCACGGGATCCTTCTCGACATCGTCGACGAAGGCCGCGCCGCTGACGGGCCCTTTGCCCGGCGCACCTTTGCGCGTGTAGATGAAGTGGCTGTAGAACTCGTCGAGGATCAGAGTCAGCGATTTCTCGCGCGCCAGGGCGACGTGCTGCTCGAGTTCCTTGCCCTGGATCACATTGCCCGTGGGATTGCACGGATTGGAGAGTACGTAGGCGCCAAGACCAAGGTCTTGGACCTCGCGCGCCAAACGCGCAATCGGAACCGCGAATCCGTCCTTCTCCTGGGCGCGAACCGGAATCGGCGTGATGCGGCCGAGGTGCAGACCGAGCATGTCCTCGTAGGCGGTGTAGTCGGGCAACTGATAACCGACGTTGACCTCGCCGAGCGCCGCGACGACGCGCGTCAGCGCCAATCTTCCGCCCTGCGCGACGCAGACGTTCGCGGCGCTGTACTGCGAGCGCTTCCCGCGGCGGTAGAGCCGGTTGTAGTGCGCGGCGATTTTCGTGCGCAGTTCGAGCGTGCCGCCCAACGGGCCGTAGGCGTGGTCCTCGGGCTCGATCGTCACCGACGAAATTCGCGGCGGCGCGCCCTCCATCTCGCCGATCTCGGGCTGGCCCTGGCCGAGGTTCGACCAGTCGGGCGCACCGTTGGTGAAGCCCAGCTTCGAGGCTTCGTGGACGACGAAAATGACGCCCATGAAAGGGACGTCGCGCAGGGCGTGTTTGGCCGGCGTGCCGACCGGAGTTGTCTTCGGAGTCATGGAACCCGGAGTTTTACGAATCGCGCCCCACGACGCCAGACCTCTTTCGCCTATTCGATCGAGCGCACGCGTTCGCCATCGGTCGTGACGCGAAAAGTGCGCGCCAGCGTGGTGGCGTCGGCGAATTCCTTGACGATCGTCTTCGCGTCGCGCTCCAGCACGCGCAACACGTGCACTCCGCTCGCGTCACAGGCGTCGATCTTGGCGTGGCCCTTTTCCATGCGTGGGCGGCCGAGGATCCGGATCAGGCCGGCTTGCTCGGGCGCGGCGGACTTTTCGCCCAGGGCGAAGTAGGCGTAGGGCACGCTGCGCAGATCGATCTTCAGGCGCTTCGAAAATTCGCGCCAGTCGGCACGCGTGAAGACATCGGGCGCGGGGCGAGCGAAGGAATGGCACCAATCGCGCTCGCGCTCCGGACGATTCAATCCACAGCTCGCGCTGTGCGTGCAGGGTCCGAGCACCGAGCGGCCGTCGATCAACTGATCGCGCACGCCCATCAGAGCGCGAGAAATGACGCGCTCACCCGGTTCGACCCACAGGATCGCGCGGGCACGCCTGGCCAAGCCAAGCAGATCTTCGAGCGCGGCGGTATCGAGTTCGCCGAGCACATGGCTGACGAGCAACACATCGAGCGGCTCCCCCGCCGCGGGCAAACCCGTCGCGACACTCGCGCGCGGCTCCAACTGTTTCAGTTTGTCGGCCGCGAAGATCATCGCCGCCTTCGACCGGTCCCATAGATGAAAGCGCGCACTCACGTCCGCGCCGGCGGCGCGCGTGGCCGCCAAGAATTCGCGCGAAGCGATCGCGCTGCCGCAACCCCAGTCGAGCACGCTCGCCGCGCGCGGCAGACGCCCGCGCGCCGCGAGTTCGCCGAGCACAGCGCGCCACTTCCAGGCGATGCGCTGGCCGAAACTCGAGTCGTAGAGTTCGCACAGTCGCTCACTTTCCCAATAGTCGCGCGAAGGCGTGCCCGCGGGCGCGAGAAATCGTTCGCGCAGCCGCGCCAGTAGCTCCCACTCCGATTCGAGGATTTCCATTACTTGTCGTTGAACATGTGTTCGAGGCCACTGGCGAGTTCTTCGCTCTCTGCTTCACCGAGCCGCGCTCTTGAGTGCATCACGGTGTAAATCCAAGGCGGCATTTCACCGGAGCGAATCTGGTCTTCGCACTCGTCGGCGTTGCGCTGGCGAGCATCGAACTCTGAGAAGTTGAGGTGTTCGCGGCCCTCGACGACGTCGTCGTACACGAGCCAAGAGATCGGCGCGACCCACGAATACCACGGCCACCGGGTCTGGTTCGAGTGACAATCGAAGCACGCGCGCACGGCGAGTTCACGCGTGCGCGGCGAATCCCACTTCGGCTCGACGTTGGCCGTGCCCGCGCTGTGATCGCGTCCGTAAGGTGCGAGCTGAATCAGCGCAAGCAGGCCAACGACGATCCAGCAGATCCGCTTCAATACCTTCTTCATCGCGGCGGATGGTACCGAGTCAGGTACTTCTCCACCCTACC
>JAYUOR010000416.1:0-3597 GCA_043760765.1 Planctomycetota bacterium
ACGCTGATCAAGCAGCACAAGCCGCCGCACAACGTGCGGCTGAAGGACGACAAGTCGTTCTTGATGTTGCGCCTGGACGCGGGCGAAGACTTCCCGCGCTTTCGTTTCGTGCGCGCCCACAATCCCGATCGCTCGCGCCACGGCGAACCGATCGGACGCGTGCGCTTGTTCGGGCCCTTCGCCAATTCGCGCTCGCTGCGGCGCACGCTTGGCGATCTGCACCGCGTCGTGCCGCTGCGCGATTGCCCGGACTCGGTGTTCGTCAATCGCTCGCGGCCATGCATGAAGCACCAGATCGGACTGTGCGCGGCGCCCTGCGTTGGTTTGGTCACGCGCGAAGAGTACGCAGTGCTGGTTCAGCGCGCCGAACGCATCCTGAGCGGCGACATCGCCGAGTTGGAGAGCGAGCTCGACTCGCGCATGCGCGCGGCGAGCGAGACGCAGGAGTACGAGCGCGCCGCGCAGTGGCGCGATCGGCTGGGCGCGCTGCGCAACACGGTTGAACGCCAGGGCGTGCGGCCCACCGACACGGTCGAACGCGACGTGCTCGCGCTGGTGCGCTCTGGCGCCGATGCCGTGCTGCATCGGCTGGCGTTTCGCGAAGGGCGCCTGAACGAGAGCCGCTCGCACTGGTTTCGCTCGGAATTGCCCGACGACGAATTGTGGAGCAACGTGATCACGTCGTTGTACGGCGCCGGCAAGCCGCGACCGCCCAGCGAAATCGTGCTGGATTCCGAGCCTTGTGACGTCGAGTTGTTCCGTCACTTGTTCGGCGAGGGCACGCGCTGGATCGTGCCGCAATCCGGCGAGCGCCGGCGCATGCTCGATCTCGCGCGCGAGAACGCGCGCTCGGCGCTGGGCTTCCACAGGGGCACGCGCGCGGCCGAGGAAGAAGCGCTCGAAGCGCTGGCCGAATTGCTCGACCTGCCCGGTGCGCCGGAAGTGATCGACTGCTTCGACATCTCGACGCTGCAAGGCCGTCACACGGTCGCGAGCCGCGTGCGTATGCGTTCGGGCCATCTCGACAAGTCGGGTTACCGCCGCTTCAAGTTGCGCAGCGTCGTCGGTCAGGACGATTTCGCTTCGTTGCGCGAGGTCGTAGGCCGAAGTTTGCGCCGCGGCGCGAAGGACAACGAGCTGCCGGATCTGGTGGTGATCGATGGCGGCGCGCAGCAGCTTCAGAGCGCGCTCGAAGCGCGTGCCGAAGCCGGGGCCCACGACGTGACGATGATCGGGCTGGCCAAAGCGCGCTCGGAGCGCAGCGTCAAGGGCCGCGTGAAGGCCGCGAGCGAAGAACGTGTCTTTCTCCAAGGCGTCGAAGAACCGCTGGAATTGGGCCGCAATTCTCCCGCGCGGCTGTTGCTCGAACGCATTCGCAACGAAGCCCATCGATTTGCGATCACCTATCACCGCAAGGAGCGCGGCCGGATCCGCTCGCAGTTGGATTCGATCGAAGGACTCGGGCCGGTCAAGCGACACGCGCTGCTCGCGCGCTTCGGTTCGGTGGCGGGCATTCGCGAGCAGTCGGCGGTGGCGCTCGCCAGCGTGCCTGGCATCAGCCCGCAGCTCGCCCGTGCGATCCTCGAAGGACTGGCGTGATCGATTACGCGCGCGGGTGATACAGCCGATGCAGCGCGAGCAATTTTTCGCCGTCGACATGCGTGTAGATTTCCGTGGTCGAAATCGACGCGTGGCCGAGCATCTCCTGTACGCTGCGCAGGTCTGCGCCGCCTTCGATCAAGTGCGTCGCGAACGCATGTCGCAGCGTGTGCGGCGAAACTTCCCCTCGGACAGCGGCTCGAACCGCCGCGCGTCTGACGATGCGCCAGGCATTGGAGCGATCCAGCGGCGCGCCGCTCTTGGTCAGGAAGACCTCGGGCCGCTGGCGATGTCCCTGCAACGTCGTGCGGCCTTCTTTGATCCAGACTTCGAGCGCGCTGCGCGCGCGCTCGTTGCACGGGACAAGTCGCACCTTGCGTCCCTTCCCGTAGAGCCGCAGCACACGCAACGAGGGTTCGATGCCGTCCAGGCAAAGTCCGGTAGCCTCGCTGACCCTTGCTCCCGCCGCGTAGAGCACTTCGAGCAGCGCCGCGTCGCGTTGACGGCGCCAGGGGGCCAGGGACTCGTCGGTCAACGGCGCCGCGAGCAGGCGGTCGACCTCGCTGACCTCCAAGGACTTGGGCAGGGCTCTGGCCAAGCGTGGCGAGCGCACCAAGGCCGTCGGATCGGTCATGAGCCGGCCTTCCGCGATCAGATGGGCGAACCAGACGCTGGCCGCCGAGAGTCGGCGCGCCACGGTGGTCGGCGCGAGTCCCGCCGCGCGCAGGGATTCCAGCCAGCCGTAGATCAAGTTGCGATCGAAGTCCTCCAAGCGCAGGACCTCGCGTTCCGCCGCCCATGTGATCAGGGCGCGCAGATCGCCTTTGTAGGCAGCGAGTGTGTTGCGCGACAGCCCGGCCTCGACCCGCAGGGCAATCAAAAAATCGCCCAGGGCGCGTTCGATGTCGGGCGCAGCGGGGGAATCGGGGGACTTCATGGTCGGCTGCCCAGAGCCTCCCTGGCCGGACTCCCCGGTGCAAGTCAGATCGCCGCTTGACGTTCCTGGACTCGCCACCATAATGCTGCGCCCCTACGGGCAGGCAACCCGCACACGGGCTCCTCCTGGGCGGCGAACCGGCATGCAGATGCCGCAGGCCGTCCCGGAAGCCCGCCGTCGACATCCAAGAGTCCATCGAAGCTCGTTCGACA
This sequence comes from Planctomycetota bacterium, assembly GCA_043760765.1. Classification (GTDB taxonomy): domain Bacteria; phylum Planctomycetota; class UBA1135; order UBA1135; genus JADJQU01. The sequence goes on from JAYUOR010000416.1 coordinate 2,749, forward strand.
CTCCAAAGCACCCCAGGCAATCGGCCCGATCGCTCGCTCCATGACCAAGAAGCTCAGCGCCAAGGACCTCGACATCTTCCGGAACAGCCTCACGCGTGCGCAGGCGCTGCTTTCGGGGGACATGAGCCAGCTTCAGCAGGAAGTGCTGAGCACGGACTCGGGCTTCGAGACGCGCCCCGGCGACACCTCCGATGGCTACTTCCAGGAGTTCAATCTGGAGTTGCTCGAGCGCGACGGCGACACCCTGCGCGAGATCAACGAAGCCCTTGGCCGCATCGAGCAGGGCACCTACGGCCTGTGCGAAAACTGCCAGGAGCTGATCTTCAAGGAGCGGCTCAAGGCCGTGCCGCACGCGCGCTACTGCATCGAATGCCAGCGCAAGGCGGAGCGGGACCTGCTCTAGCAGCCCGCGTGAGCACCGCACCCGATTCACCTGAGCAGGAGCGGCCAGAGCGGCCCGCGCTCCGGATCGTCGCCGTGCGCATGGCCTGGGTTTCCGGGCTGGTGGCGCTCGACCTTTGGTCGAAGGCCTGGGTTTTCGCGAGGCTCGGCGCGCCGCTGCGTCCCTCTGGCAGTGCATCCGTCGTCTACGACATGCACGGGCACCCGCGCGAGGAACTGATCGGCGACTGGTTCGCGTTCACGACCTCGCTGAACCCCGGCATGGCCTGGGGTTTCGATCGGCTGCCCTCGCATGTGCTGGTCTATGGCCGCTGCGCAGCGGTCCTGCTGCTGGTCTGGCTTCTGGCTCGCAATCCCGTTCAACGCCGCTGGATGAGCGCGGCACTCGTACTGGTGCTGGCCGGCGCGCTCGGCAACCTGCATGACAACCTTTTCTTGAGCTCCGAC
>JAYUOR010000417.1:0-3590 GCA_043760765.1 Planctomycetota bacterium
CCCGACTTCGACGCCTCGCCGCGCAGCGCAGCCGAATGGCGCAGCGCGCGCCGCGCCTGCCTCGAGCTGATCGCCGGCCGCGACGCCTGCGCCAAATTGATCGTGGCGGGAGCGCGCGAGGCCGGAGACTACGAAGAGCTGCTCCGCGATCTGGCGCGTTTCGCGCCGAAAACGCCGCTGTACGTGCAACCGGTCACAGCGATCGGTGAAGTGCGCGCGGCGTCCATGGAATTGATCCGATCCGTCGTGGAGGACGCCCTCGAGCTGGGCCTTCGCGTGCGGGTCATGCCCCAAATGCACCGAGTCCTAGGAGTTCCGTGACTGCTGTCCAGCACAACTTGCGCCGCGTCGCCATCGTCGGCCGTCCGAATGTCGGCAAATCGACGCTACTGAACCGCATGTGCGGCTCGCGCGTCGCCATCGTCGAACCCACCGCCGGCGTGACGCGCGATCGCGTCGCCGTGCCCGCGCACTTGATCTGCACTTCCGGCGAGCGCTGGGTCGAAGCCATCGACACCGGCGGCATCGGCATCGTCGACCGCGACGACCTCGGCAGCGATGTCGAGCATCAGGTCGCGGTCGCCGTGCAAATGGCCGACCTGATCCTGTTCATGGTCGACGTGCGCGACGGCCTGACGCCGCTCGACAAGGAAGTCGCACGCCGTCTGCGCAGCGCTTCTGTGCCCGTGATCCTGGTGGTCAACAAGGTCGAAGGCCGCGGTCTGGAATGGGATGTCGATTCGTTCCGCCAACTGGGCATCAAGCTCGGTCCCTTCGCGATCAGCGCCGAATCCGGCGGCGGCACGGATCCATTGTTCGAAGCGATCATGACCACGCTGCCGCCCTCCACCGAGGACGAGGGTCCGTCCGAGTCGGTGATGAAACTCGCCATCGTCGGCCAGCGCAACGCGGGCAAGTCGACCTTGATCAATCAGCTCGCAGGCGAAGAGCGCATGATCGTCAGCGAAATTCCCGGCACCACGCGCGATGCGGTCGATGTGCTCTTCGAGCGCGACGGCCGGCGCTTCGTCGCCATCGACACCGCGGGCGTCAAGCGCAAGCGCGCGATCTCCGACGCGATCGAGTTCTACGCCGACGCGCGCAGCTACAAACAGATCCGCCGCGCCGACGTGGTCGTCTTGATGGTTGACCTTTCGAAGGAACTGGCGGTCGTCGACAAGCAACTCGCGCGCTACGCGGTCGACCACTACAAGCCGTTGATCATCGCCGGCAACAAGTGGGACCTCGTCAACGAGGTCAAGCGCGAAGAATTCCGCGAGTACTTCCGCGCCGAACTGCTCGGCCTGGCCTTCGCGCCGATCGTTTTCCTGACCGCGACCACCGGGCAGGGCATCGGCGCCTTGATCAAGACCGCCAGCGAGCTCTACGAGCAGGCGCGCGTGCGCGTCTCGACCGGCGAGCTCAACCGGATCCTCAAGGACGCCACCACCGCGCGTTCGCCGTCCAGCGAGGGCCACCGGGTCAAGATCCTTTACGCCACGCAGGCCGAGGCTTCCCCGCCGACGTTCATCGTTTTCGTGAACGACAAGAAACTGATCGGCAAGGACTACCTACGTTATCTGACCAATCGCCTGCGCGAGGATCTGCCGTTCAAGGAAGTGCCCCTGCACATCGTGCTGCGCGACCGCGAGAGCCCCCAAGGAGAAGATCGATGAACACATGGAAGTGCTGGACCCTTTGGGTCGTTGCGTTACTGCTGCTCGGCGCCTGCCAGACTACTCGGAGCGTGCCGGCCCAATGGGTATCGACCAACGCAGTTGCGCCGAGCGACAGCGTGCTCTGGGAACTCTCCCTGTATGCCCTTCAGGAGCAGAAGTTCCCGATCGGCGCGGGCGCGGATCCAGCGACCATGGTCGCAACCACGGGCTGGCGTAATTCGCTGGCGCCTTTCAAGGGCGAGGGCTATCGCCAGCGCGTGCGACTGAAGCTCGAGACGATCGAACCGGGCAAGTTCAAGATTTCCCTGCAGGTCGAGCGGGAGACCAACGAGGAACTCGCCCGGCCCATGGAACTCGAATCCGCGAAGTGGGAGCCGGCTCCCGACGACGTCGATACCGCGAAGATTCTGCTGAGCAAGATCTCTGCGCGCGTCGGCGGGTCGCTTGAGGTCGGCGACGCGCGGCCGAAGTTCGCGGGAAAAGCCCAAAAGTAGCGGCTTTTCGAGGCGCCGGGGGGGCGTCTGTTGTCCGCGAATCTTCGCGCAGGTCGACCTTTTTGGCATTGCGGCCCAAGCCGGCGCGTCGCAGCGTCGAAAACCTGCCTCTGGCACTCGCCTTGGCGGGGTCCTGTACTACGCCCCATGGATCTCTCACCCAGTCCGACACCCGCGCACCCAGGCATCGATGACGCGCTCGAGAGCGCCTGGGTCGTCGCCGACGCGCCGCTCTTGACGCGTGCGCTGCGCCGAGCCGCGGCGATTCCGCGCAACATCGTGCGCCATCGCGCACTGTGGCTGGCCGGCTCGCGGCGCGAGCTCCAGGCTCGCTTGTCGGGAACCGTGCTGGGCCGGCTCTGGCCGCTCTTGCAGCCGCTCGCACTTTTCTGCGTCTACTACACGCTCTTCGCGCGCGTCTTCGGCATGCGCTTCGCGGGCCCCGGCGAAACTTGGAGCAGCGCCACGGGCGTCTATCTTTTCCTCGGCGTTGTCACTTGGTCCGCCTTCGCCGAGGGACTTTCGCGAGGCACCGTGTCCTTCACCGAGCGCGGCGAATTGCTGAAGCGCGCCGCGTTCCCCGCGGAGATCCTGCCGTTCCAGACTATCGTCGCGCAGCAGATCTTGATGTTCTTCGGACTGTGCGCCTTCGTGGCGCTCACCTTGCTTACGGACATCTGGCCGGTTCCGGGCTTGGCCCTGACGCTCGTGCCCCTGATCTTCGTGCTGCAGGCCGTGTTCACGCTGGGCTTGTCGCTCGCGACCGCCACGATGCACGCCCTGCTGCGCGACACCGTGCACTTCGTCGGCGTGTTGACCACGTTGTGGATGTTCGCGACGCCGATCTTTTGGATTCCCTCGACCAGCGTTCTGCCCGGTGTCGCAGCGTTCCTGCCTTGGCTCGAGTGGAACCCGATGCACGCTTTCGTTTCGTGCTGGAGGCAGGTGCTGATGGGCCACGAGCCTGCTGATGCCTTCACGAACTCGTTGGCCGTTTCCTTGCTGCACGCGGCGCTCTGGTCGCTGGCATCGCTCGCGATCGGCGGTTTCCTTTTCGCACTCGGCGCGCGGCGCCTGCCGGACGAAATCTGAGCATGGCAGCACTCGCGCTCGAAGCCGTGCAACTCGGCAAGTGTTATCGGCGCTACCGCGGAGCGGCGCGCAAGGCCTTTGAACTCGCGACACTGGGCTGGGTCCCGGGTCATGAGCCCTTCTGGGCCCTGCGCGGCGTGAACCTCGCGTTGCCGCGCGGCGCGGCTCTGGGCCTGGTCGGACGCAATGGCGCCGGCAAATCGACGCTGCTGCGCCTGCTCGCGGGGACCAGTTCGCCGAGCGAGGGCCGCTATCGCCTGCGCGGTCCGGTGGCGAGTCTGCTCGAACTCGGCGCCGGGTTTCACTTGGATCTCACCGGACGCGA
>JAYUOR010000418.1:0-3584 GCA_043760765.1 Planctomycetota bacterium
GCGCACTGCTGCGAAGGCCGCGGCGCCGGCGGGCTCGACGACCCATCCGCCGCGCTGCACGAGTTCCTTCTGCGCGGCAAAAATCTCCTCGTCGGAGAGCAGCACGGTGCCGTCGAGCAACTGCATGCAGATCGCGGTGTTGATCGCGCCTGCGTACGGCGGGCAGAGTCCCTGGACCCTGGTCGGCATGTCGCGCAGCACGACCGGTTTTCCTTCGGCGAGCGCGCGCGTCAGTGTCGGCGCGCCCTCGGGCTCGATGCCGAGCACGCGTACTTTGTCGCCGAGGCGCTGACGCAATCCAAGCGCGCAGCCTGCGACGAGCCCGCCACCGCCGACGCACACGCAAACGACCTCGACCTGTGGCCAGTCGCCGGCGATCTCCCAGCCCACCGTGCCGGCGCCCTGCAGCGTGCGCTCAGCGTCGTAGGGGTGCACGAGCGTGGCGCCGGCCGCGACGCGCTCGGCCAGGAGCTCCTCGCAGTGGTCGCGATCGCGGCCGAGCACGACCTCGGCACCGTGATCGCGGCAGGCCTGGATCTTGTTCGGGTAGGAATTCGCCGGCATGACCACGCAGGCCTTCACCTTGGCGCGCTCGGCGGCCCAGGCGACGGCCTTGCCATGGTTGCCAGAGCTGACCGTCACGACGCCGGCGGCGCGCTCGCTCGCGCTCAACTGACACAGCTGGTTCCAGGCGCCGCGGGCCTTGAAAGAACCCGTGATTTGCAGGCATTCCAGCTTGAGTCGCAGCTCGACGCGCTCGTCGCCAGAATCGAAAGGAACCAGCGGCGTGTGCTGGACCACGCCTTCGATTCGCGCCGCCGCTTCGGCAATCTTCGGCCAGCGAGCGTCGGTCGCCGCCGCGCTCGTTCGAGAAGGAGTCGTCATGGGAACATGCTAGCTATCGGCCGGGCGCCATCCCGATATACTGTCGCCCAAGTCTGGGAGACCTCTCGCCAGCGGATCCCCCCCACGCACGGCGCGCTCGAACAGCGCGGCCCATTGTCCAAAGAACGATGACACCCTGGACCCACGTCGACGGCGAAGCTCTCTACAACGTTCCCAACTGGGGGCGCGGTTACTTCCGGATCAACTCCGAGGGCAATGTCGAGGCCACACCTGAAGGTCCCGACCGTCCGAACAGCCCGGCGATCGACGTCTATCAATTGCTCGGCCAGATCTTGCGCCGCGGAATCCAGACGCCCGTGCTGCTGCGCTTCGACGGCATCCTGCGCGCGCGTGTGCGCGAACTCAATGCGGCCTTCAACGCGGCGCGCGCCGAGTTCGATTACAAGGGCGCTTACCGCGGCGTGTTCCCGATCAAGGTGAACCAGCAGCGTCACGTGGTCGAGGCCTTGCTCGAAGAAGGCCGCAAGCACGGCACAGGCCTCGAAGTCGGTTCCAAGCCCGAGTTGCTCGCCGCGATTGCACTGCAGGCGGACGGCGGCTCGCTCTTGCTCTGCAACGGCTACAAGGACGAGAACTACATCGAGACCGCGCTGCTCTCGTCGAAGCTTGGGATCTATCCCGTGATCGTGGTCGAGAAGTTCAGCGAACTGTCGACGATCCTGCGCGTCAGCGAGCGCCTCGGCATCAAGCCGGCGATCGGCGTGCGCTCGAAACTCGGCGGCCGCGGCTCCGGCCGCTGGTCGGACTCGGCGGGCGATCGCTCGAAATTCGGCCTGAATACACGCCAAATCGTCGATCTGGTCGAAGTGCTCAAGACTGAGGGCAAGCTCGATTGCCTGGAGCTTCTGCACTTCCACATCGGCAGCCAGGTCACCGACATCCGCGCGGTGAAGAACGCGCTGCGCGAAGCGACGCGCACGCTAATCGATCTGCACGCCATGGGCGCGCGCATCAAGTTCATGGACGTCGGCGGCGGTCTTGGAGTCGACTACGACGGCTCGAGCACTAATTTCGAATCGTCGATGAACTACTCGCTCGCCGAATACGCGCGCGACGTGGTCTACCACCTCTCGGTCGCCTGCCGCGAAGCCGAGATCGCCGAGCCCGCGATCGTCACCGAATCCGGACGCGCGCTGACCGCGCACCACGCGGTGCTCGTGACCGAAGTGCTCGGCGTCACCGACTTCGGCCACGGCGGTCCCCACGATCCGGTCAAGCCCGACGAACACGAGCTGATCCAGAACTCGGCCAGTATCTGCGACACGATCAGCGCGAAGAATTTCCAGGAGTCCTATCACGACGCCTTGCAGGTCCGCGACGAAGCGATGGTGCTCTTCAACGTCGGCCAATTGACATTGAAAGAGCGCGCGCGCGTCGAGGAGAACTTCTGGCGCACCTGCCAGAAAATCCTGCGCGTGATCCGCACGCTGCCGTATGTGCCCGACGACCTCGCGAACCTCGAACGCGACATGGCGGACACGTATTTCCTCAATTTCTCGCTGTTTCAGTCGCTTCCGGACTCCTGGGCGATCAACCAGCTCTTCCCTGTGCTGCCGCTGCATCGCCTGAACGAGCAGCCGACGCGCCACGCGGTGCTCGCCGACATTACTTGCGACTCCGACGGCAAGATCGACCGATTCATCGACCTGCGCGACGTCAAGCGCACGCTCGAGCTGCACGCGCTGCGGCCGAACGAGCCCTACTACCTCGGCTTCTTCCTCGTCGGCGCCTACCAGGAGATCCTGGGCGACATGCACAACCTGTTCGGCGATCCGAACATCGTGCACGTCGACCTCGACGAGCAAGGTCGCGCCCGCGTCAGCCACGTCGTGCGCGGCGACCGCACGGAGGAAGTCTTGTCCTACGTCGAGTACTTCGAGCAGGACGTGTTGACGCGTTTGCGCCGCCACATCGAGCGCAGCCTCGAGGAAGGTCGCATGACCTTCGAGGAGTCGGCGCTGCTGCAGCGCCGCTACGAAGCCGGTCTGGCCTCCTACACCTACCTGACGCGCGATCGCGACGACGCGGAGATTTCGTTCCAGGACCACGGCGGGAACAGCCACGGCCACACGCCGGGTTCGCCGGGCAATGGCTCGGCGACGAGTTCGAGCGGATCTGCGGCCGCTCACGGCGCGCATCACCCACCCGCCGCCACCCCCGCGACGCCCGCCGCGCAACACGCCGCCCCCCCGGTGCGTGGCACCGTGAAACGCAGCTGACAGCAGCTGACGGCGTCGAATCGGGCCGTACGGTCCGATTCGACCACGACCGGATCGACTGAGCGCGCTATCCTCTTTACCCCATGCAAGTGCTCGATCAGCTGCGTGCGCTCAATGAAGCGCGTTTCCTCGCTATCTACGAATCCCTCACCCAGCAGGGCTTCGGTCCGCTGGACGGAGAGGTCGCCCAGGCGCTGAAGTTTCGGCCCCAGGCGATTCGCAAGCTGCCGATGGCGCAGCGTGCCAAGAAGGCCAAGGCGATCCTCTCGGCGCGCGCCAACAGCGAGATGGCGTACGAGATTTTCGGCACCTACCTACTGAAGGAGCACCGCGATCTGGTCACGGGCCTGCTCGACCTGACCGGCGTGCGCCACGACAACGGCATGATCGAGGACCTCGACGGAAATCCTCCCGATGGCGCGAAGGTCGACGCGGCAGTTCTCGAACTCGACCAAAAAT
>JAYUOR010000419.1:0-3583 GCA_043760765.1 Planctomycetota bacterium
GCACGGTCCGGTAACGGCCGTGAAATAAACGCCGGTGGATTACCGGGCACGTATCAGGCCGTCGATCACTTCGCCGAAGACGTCGGTCAGGCGGAAGCGGCGGCCTTGCTCGAGGTAGGTGAGCTGCGTGTGGTCGATGCCGAGCAGCGCAAGCAGCGTCGCGTGCAGGTCGTGCACGTGCACGGGATCCTTGACGATGTTGAAGCCGAACTCGTCGGTCTCGCCGTAACTCGTGCCGGCTTTCGTGCCGCCGCCGGCAAGCCAGGTCGTGAAACAGCGCGGGTGGTGGTCGCGGCCGTACTCGACTGAATCCATGTCGCCCTGGATCACGGGCGAGCGACCGAATTCGCCGCTCCACACGATCAAAGTGTCGTCGAGCAAGCCAAGGCGCTCGAGATCCTTGACCAGCGCGGCCGACGGCTGATCGGTGTCCGCGCACTGGATGCGCAGTTGCTCGGGAAGCATGCGGTGCTGATCCCAACCGACGTGGAACAACTGGATGAAGCGCACGCCGCGTTCGGCGAGACGCCGCGCGAGCAGACAGTTCGCGGCGTAGGAACCCGGCCGGCGCGAGTTGGGGCCATAAAGTTCGAAGACTTCGTCGGGTTCGTCCGAGAGATCGACGAACTCCGGCACGGAAGTCTGCATGCGAAAAGCCAGTTCGTACTGCGCGATGCGAGCAGTGATTTCTGGATCGTTCGTCGCATCGTGGTGCAGCGTGTTCAGCGCCTTGAGATCATCGAGTTCGCCACGCCTGACTTCGCGCGAAACTCCCTCGGGCGACTGCAGGAACAGAACCGGATCGCGGCCCGCGCGCAGTTTGACGCCCTGATGTTCCGCGGGCAGAAAGCCCGACGACCACAGATGTTCGTAGAGCGGCTGATCGCAAGTTCGCGCAACATCCTTCGAGACCATCACGATGAACCCGGGCAATTCGCGATTCACCGCGCCCAGGCCGTAGAGCGTCCACGCACCCATGCTCGGCCGGCCCGCGTTCTGGTGGCCGGTCTGGAAGAACGTCATCGCGGGCGCGTGATTGATCAGGTCGGTGTGCAGCGATTTCACGATGCACAACCGATCGGCGATGGACGCAGTGTGCGGCAAAAGCTCCGAGAACCAGGCTTGCGACTCTCCGTAGCGCGCGAACTTGAACTGGCTCGGCCCGAGCTTTTGCGCCTGGCCGGAAGTCATCGTGGTCACGCGCTGGCCCATGCGCACCGAGTCGGGAATCAACTCGCCGCGATGCGCGACGAGCGCGGGCTTGTGATCGAAGAGATCGATCTGCGAAGGCGCGCCGGCTTGCGTGAGCATGATCACGCGTTTGGCGCGAGCAGCAGGGAAACGCTTCGGTGCAGCGCCTGTCTGCGCGAAGGCCTGCCCGCCGAGCAAGCTCGCCAGCGCAGCGGCCCCGATGCCGCAGGACGCTCCGCCCAAGAACTGGCGGCGTGTCAGCGAAAGACGATTTTGGTCGAGCGGGTTCATGCTCATTCCCTCGAAAGTGCCTCGTCGAGGTTGAGCAACACGCTAATGACTCCGGCCCAGGCCGCAATTTCCACCTGTTCCTCGACAGGCGGATCGGGGCGTGCCCCGGCGCAGGCTACCGACGAGGCTTCGTCTTTGTGACCTGCGTAGTAACTGCGCAGCGAATTCGCGCGCGAAACGAGCGTGCGCAATTCGACCGTCGACGGCGAACGCGCCAACAAGACTTCGAAGGCCCATGCCGTGCGCGCTTCATCGTCGGTCCCGCCTTCGCCCGAGGCACGCTGCGCGAGCGCCGCGCTCGCTTCGGCATACGTCGGATCGTTCATCAGGACCAGCGCTTGCAGCGGCGTGTTCGTGCGGATCACGCGCAATGAACAGCGCTGGCGCAGCGAAACATCGAAGAGATTCGCGGGCGCGGTCGTGCGGCGCCAAAACGTGTACAGGCTGCGGCGATACAGGTCCTCGCCGGAGCCCTGCGCATAAATGAGTCGGCCGAAGCTGACGTCTTCCCACACACCACCGGGGTGATAGGGCTTGACCGGCGGGCCGCCTTGTTTCTCGACCAAGAGCCCCGCCGCAAGCAACGCCTGATCGCGCAACACCGCCGCCGGCAAACGAAAACGCGAGGCGCGCGCGAGCCAGCGATTCTGTGGATCGGCCTCGCGCAACTCGCGCGAGCACGCCGACGAGCGCCGGTACGTTGCGCTCGTGACCATCAGGCGCAGCATGGCCTTGGTGTCCCAGCCCGAATCGATGTAGCGCCGCGCGAGCCAGTCGAGCAACTCCGGATGCGTCGCGTTCTCGCCTTGCGCTCCGAAGTTGTCGAGCGTGCGCACGAGTCCTTCGCCGAACACTTTCTGCCACAGCCGATTCACCGCGACACGCGCCGTCAAAGGATTCGACGGATCGACGATCCAGCGCGCCAGACCGAGGCGATTCTTCGGCGCGCCTTCGAGCGCTGCGAGCGCCGAGGGCGTGCCCGCTTCGACCTCATCGCCCGGCTTGTCCCACGCGCCGCGCAGCAGGACGTGCGTCGCGCGCGGCTGTGCGCGGTCGCGCATGACCATGACTTTGAGCGCGCGCTTTGCGGCGTCCGTGTATTCGAGCAGCGGCGCCATGTCGCCCTGATCGGCTCCGCCCGTTTCATCGACGCTGTTGAAGTAGGCGAAGAAGCGATAGTAATCGCGCTGCGGAATCGGATCGTATTTGTGATCGTGGCACTGCGCGCAGGCGAAGGTCAATCCGAGCCAGATCTCGCTGGTCGCATCGACGCGATCGTGAACGTAGTCCGTGCGCGACTCTTCGACCTCGCGGCCGCCCTCGCCGTTGATCGGGTGATTGCGGTTGAAAGCGCTGGCGAGAATCTGTTGCTGCGTGGCTTCGGGCAGCAAGTCGCCGGCCAATTGTTCCAGCGTGAACTGATCGAAGGGTTCGTTGGCGTTGAATGCATCGACGACCCAGTCACGCCACGGCCACGCCGTGCGATCGAGGTCGAGCTGGAATCCGTTGGAGTCGGCGTAACGCGCGGCGTCGAGCCAGCTCTGCGCCATGTGCTCGCCAAAGCGCGGCGAGGCGAGCAGCCGATCGACCTGACGTGCGAACGCGTCGGCGGATCTGTCGGCGATGAATGCCGCAACTTCCTCAGGTGTCGGCGGAAGTCCTGTGAGGTCGAGGCTTGCGCGCCGCAGCAACGTGCGCCGGTCAGCTTCTGCAACCGGCGTGAGTTTCTTCTCGGCGAGCGTGTTGAGCACGAAAGCATCGATCGGATTGCGGACGGCGCTTGCGGCGCTCGACGCTGGCGGCGCCGGCGCTTCGCCCTTGCGCAGCGGCGCAAAGGCCCAATGCCCCGACCACGGCGCGCCCTCCGCGATCCACTGGCGCAGCTTTTCAATCTCAGCCGGCGTGAGCTGGCGCAGTGCCGCGGGCGGAGGCATGCGCTCGTCGTCGTCCGTTGAGGACACGCGCCGGAACAACTCGCTCTGATCGATATGCGACGGCTCGACAACGCGCGCGGGCAGCGAGGGATCGCGCCTTGCGCCGAGCGCGTCTCGCGTGCTTCCGAAAAGGCCCGCCTGCAGATCGAGACGCAAATTCGCTTTTC
>JAYUOR010000420.1:0-9395 GCA_043760765.1 Planctomycetota bacterium
GCCTATGACACAAACACCTCTACCCACCTCCGCCACCAGCCGATAAGATTGCTCCTGCATTCGGACAGTCCGGCGCACCAGCGCTGGGCGACCAACCTGGCGAGGAGAGCTAAGGTGGTTTGATCGGGCTCATGGCCCGGTCGATGCGCGCGGGCCTTCGGCCCAGCGAACAAAGTCTCCTGCGGGGCCGCACGAAAGCGGCCGCGCGACGGGTGCATTCGAGACCGGAGCTTCTCATGCACCCGCTCAGCCTGTCGATCCGCGTCAACGACGCGAATCCCGACCATCATCTTTGGAACAACAACGGCACGTGGTGGTGCCACTACACGCTGCACCGCGGCCCGCGAAAGCAGCGCTGCCGCATCTCGCTTGGAACCCATGACGTCGGCGAGGCGCGCCAGCAGCGCGACGAACTGTTCGCGTCGCTGCAACGCCTGAGCGACTCGAACGCGCGCGGGAAGGACGCCGTACGAGCGGGGTGTGCCGCATGAGTGCCGACGAAGCAAGCGAAGTCGGTGTCGAGCCCGCCCCGGCATCCGGCGCGCCACGCGCGAAACGCAAGATCTCCTACCGCTCGGTGCTCACGCGCCCGCTGGGCCTCGAAGGCTGGGACGATCTCGAATGCGTCGTGCTCGCGGCGCTGATCTCCGAGGATCCGATGCTTCTGATCGGAGCACACGGCTCGGCCAAGAGTTTCCTGCTCGAGCGCCTCGCCAAGTCGCTCGGACTCGTCTACCGCTTCTACAACGCGAGCCTGATCCACTTCGACGACCTCGTCGGCATCCCCGTGCCCGACGAGACGCAACAGTCGCTGCGCTACATCTCGACGCCGACTTCCATCTGGGGCGCACAGGTCGTGTTCATCGACGAACTCAACCGCACCAAGCCCGAGCTGCAGAACAAGATCTTCCCGATCGTGCACGAGCGCCGCGTGCAGGGCGTGAACCTCGACAAGCTCGTCTATCGCTGGGCGGCGATGAACCCGCCGCCGAGCGACGACGCGAACGATTCCGCCACGGCCTACCTTGGCGCGGAACCGCTCGATCCGGCGCTGGCCGACCGCTTCGCTTTCCTGATCCAGGTTCCGGCGTGGCGCACGCTGGCGCGCGCGGCGCAAAAGCGCGTGCTGCTCGACCAATTCGCGGGAGCGCATGAGTTTCCGGTCGGCATCCACGAACTCATCGCGGATGGAAAACGCTACTTCCGCTTGATGAAGGACAGCCTGCCTGCGCGCCTGGCCGATCACTTCGTCGCGCTGGAGGAATGCCGCGAAAAGAGCGGGGCCGAAGCGTTCTCGGCGCGACGCATGACCATGCTGTTGCGCAACACACTCGCGCTGCAGGCCGCACGCGTCGCGCTCTTGCGCGCGGTCAACCCGAATGCACTGGCGGAAACCGTCGACTGGGAAACCTCGGCCTGGCTGGCGGTCCTGCACGGCAATCCAGTCTCGGCCAAGTTCGCGACCCTCGATCGCGCGGCACTGCTGGCGGTCCATCAACAGGCCTGGAAGATCGCGGGCCTGGCGGAGAACGATCCTTGGCGCGAACTGCTTTCAGCGAACAACCCGGCCGAACGCATGCTCATGGCGCTGCGCATGGGCAGCGCGGTCGGCGACGACGAACTCTCGACGCTGATCCTCGACGGGATAGCCGACGTGAAACCGGAATCGCACCGCGTCGCGACCGCGCTCGCGGTCTACCTCGCGGTGCATCGCGAACGCGCAGTGCGCGCGACAGTGATCGAGACACTGGCCGGCGATCTGCGCCGCGTGCTGCGGCCGGTCAAGCACACCCTCGAGGTCGCGGGCAGCAAGGTCGGCCCCGCGAACAAGGTCGGGCAATTACTCGCCGCGCTTGGTCCCGACGAGACGACGCCGACGGCTCGGCGCGATGCGTACTCGCGCAACCTGCTTCAGTCGCTGCTGCCCGATGGCTACGCAGGGTCCAGTCCCGAAGCCGTGCTCGAGTTGTTCCGGAAACTTTGGAGCGAACTCGATATCGAGCGCGCCCTGGGGAGTGAAACGTGAAACCTCGGTTCGAGCGGATCGTCGCGCCGACGACCCGTGCGCTGCTCAACATGAGTTCACCGCCGCGCACCAAGGTCGAGGTGCGGCAGGAGCCCATCTCCGGCAGCATCCTGGTCTTCGACCTGGCGCACGCGCTCATGTTGCAACGCGCGCTTCGGCCGGCGCTGCACTGGCGCGATGTCGACCTGAAGACCGTTCAGCAACTGGCGCGCGACAGTTGGCAAAGTGATGTGCCCACACTGCTGCGCGACATCGGCCTCGACCAGTCCGCGTACGAAGCGCTGCCGAATTTCCTGGGAGTCCGGCGCGGTGCCCTGCTGGGTTGGACGGCGGACTGGCAGGAGGTTACGAAGTCCGAGCAGTACTTCCTCTGCATCGACATCGCGCTGACCATCGCAGTGCTCGCGCGGCGGGTCGGAGATCTGCTCTTGTGTGCGCGTCCCCCCGAGGCGAGCTGGGAGCGCCTGTTCGGCGCGCTCTTCGCAGTCGACGACGAGCGCTTCGCGGGAGTCGCGGCCGCGCGCATCTGCGTCCCGCTCGATCCGCTCCTCGCTTCGGCGCTACCGATACCCAACCAGCTTCCGGCCTGCCAATGGCATGCCGTGGAGCTCACCGCACCTTCGACGGCTACAGGAGCACCCCAATGAGTTTTCCCTTCGAACGCCGGCCCGATCCGGCGGCCAGCGCCGTGCGCGCGCGCATTCTCAATGCGCTGCCCTCCGGCGGTTACCAGATGGACCGCTTCTTCCAGTTGCTCGATCTCGAGCTTTCGAACGAAGTGCCGACCGCCTCGGTGCTGTGCGGAGAGCGGCCGAGACTCCTGCTGAATCCAGGATTCATCGAGCAGTACTGCACGACCGACGAACATCTCTTCCTGCTCGTGATGCACGAGTTGATGCACGTCGTGCTCGGCCACACGCGTCTGTTCACGCGACCGACTCTGGCGCACAACATCGTCTTCGATGCGGTGATCAACGCCATGCTCTGCCGGCAGTTTCCCGGCCTCGACTATGTGGGCTTCTTCCAGGCGACGAACGATTGGCAGCAATTCCCCGCTCGGCTGCTGCGCCCGGCGCCGGGCTGGCCGCACAACCCAGAACCGCTGCCTGGCGATGCGAGCGACCTGGAACGGACCGTGCACGCGCGCCTCTACGGCGCGGACGCGAAGGACGTCACGTACCACGAGATCTTCGCCTTGCTCGGCGAAGCCCTGAGCCAGAACAAGGGATCGTTGCCGATGCTCCTCGGCTCGCACGGAACAGGGGATCACGAAGACGAGGCGCAGAACGACGCCACGCTGCTCGACGTCCTGCGCAACGCCGTCGCCGTGTGGCCGGCGCCGTTTCGCGAGATCGGCCGCGACCTCGGCGAGAGGGCGCGCGAACAGAGTCTCGCGACGCGAGAGCCCGCAGATCCAGCACTCGAGCTCGCCATCCATCGGCTCTTCAAACGCGCGGGACTCAAGGAAGCGCCCTCCTCGCGCGTGCGCCGTCGCGAGTTGGGGATCGTCCCGGTCTCGTTCAGCACCGTCGTGCCGCAGATCGGCGATCGGCGCGCGCGGATCCGCGGCGCGTTGCACCACAGCCCGGCCGTCTTCTACGCTGCCGAGCGCACAGCAAGGCGCATGATCCAACGCCCGGTCTGCCGCGCCTTCGTCTATCTCGACGTCTCGGGCTCCATGAACGGCGTGCTGCCTTGGTTGCTCGCGGCCCTGCGCGAACCCGTGCGCAGCGGAGTGGCGCGCCTGTTCGTGTTCAGCACCATCATCGAAGAGGTCCGGTTGAGCACTTTCGAAGCGGCGCGCGCGCGCAGCACCGGAGGAACGGATCTCGATTGTGTCCTGCAGCACGTGCTCGATCTGCCGCGCGCGCGCTGCCCGCGGCGCATCGTGGTGTTGACCGACGGCTACGTGGGCGCCGTGGCTGCAAAGCTGCGCAAGCAATTCATCGAGCGCAGGATCGAAGTGCTCGTCGGCCTGCCGCCTCCCTGGTACACGCCGGATGTCGCTCGGCTCGCGCAGCACATCGAGAAACTCCCCGAGCCCGAGGACCACGAGTAGGCGACCGCGCGAGCGTCGTTCAACGCAGCCGGCCCGCGTCCATGGTCGACGTGGTGAGCTCTCAAATCACTTACGCCGCGCGAGATGCGCTCGGCGTTCTCAAAACATCCATCCAGCTTTTCCAAGGAACACTTTCCATGCGCAAATGTGCAAATCGCTCCCCCATCTTTCGCCAACACTTCGCCGAGTGGGTTTCGCCCGGACATCCCGATCGCATCGCCGATGCGATCGCCGAACGCATCGTCGACCGTGCGCTGACTCTCGATCCGCGTGCGCTGGTCGGTGTCGAAGTCGCAGTCCACACGAACCGCGTCTTCGTCGATGGCCGCGTGGCCGCGAACGGGATCACGGCGGCGGAAGACTGGCTCTTTGAGCTGGTCGCCGACGCGTACGCGTCCGCGGGCTACGTCGGGCCCTGGACTCCCACGCGGGCTGAACTGAAAGTCGAGCACGATCTGTGCACCGGCGGACTCGCCGACGACGAGCGCGAACTGCGCAGTGTCAGCGACGACCAGAGCGTGACGCTCGGCTGGGCCGGCGGAGACAAGCGCACGAATTTCCTGCCGCCGGCGCACTTCGTCGCGCATGCACTCGGACAGGCGCTCGCGCGCTGGCGTGCCGAACATGCCGGCGACGCGTTCGGGCCGGACTTCAAACTCCTGCCGCGCTTTTCCGAGCGTCTTGGCGCGACGAGCGAATTCGTGTGGGAACGCCTGACGTTCTCGATCCAGCATCGGCCCGGCATGGGATACGAGGAGCAGCACCGTCTGCTCCGCGCTCCGCTCGAGCGCGCCCTCGCGCAATTGGAACGCGCGGGCCTCGTGGGCATCGCTTCGAGCTTCAAACCCGCCTGCCTCGACCTGAACGGCGCAGGTGCCTTCGAACGCGGCGGCCCGCACGGCGACAACGGCCTCTCGGGCAAGAAGCTCGTCGTGGATCACTACGGCCCGACGGTTCCGATCGGCGGCGGCGCGCTGTGCGGCAAGGACTTGCACAAAGTCGATCGCGTCGGCGCACTGCGTGCGCGACAACTTGCCAAGAGCCTTGTGCCACACGCTGGAGCCGAAGCGCTCGTTCGCTTGATCTGGGCGCCGGGTCTTGGCGAACCGTGCCACGTCGAAGCGCAAGTGCGCGACGCGCTCGGGATGCGCGTGCCGCTCGCACCGGAAGATCTGCCGGATCCGGAGTGGTTCGCGATCGAGCGCACCGTGCGCGAGCTCGAACTGACGCGGCCGATCTGGGCACAGACGTTGCGTCAAGGCTATTTCGCGAATGCAGCGCAGAGCTGGGAGTCCGCCATACGCGTGAAACGCCTTGCGAAAGTGCAGGCGTAGATGCAGGTGTCCGTAGACCACGCCATCAGCACTGCGGGCGAAGACTCCCGCCGGGATCTCTACGTGCGAGTTCCAGCGGGCCTACTCACTTCGGGGAACTCGTTTGCCGAGTGCCCTCGGCGTATTCATGCATGTGGTCCCTCTTTCCAAAGGAGCATTTCAATGACTGGCAACAATCCCGAAGTGAACGTCGCACAACGTCGCAGCAGCGCAGACAGCATGAACGCGATCCGCGGATCGATCGGCGAGATCAAGGAATCCGTCGGCGACCTCGTGCAGACCGAGCGTGAGCACATGCACGAGGTCTACGAGAAGGGCAAGGAGCGCGTGAAAGTCGTCAGGTCGGGCTTCGAGAACTACGTGCGCGAAAAACCCGTCCGCTCGCTATTCATCGCCGCCGGCACGGGCGCGTTGGTGGGTTATCTGCTGGGCCGTCGCCGCTGATCCGCGCACGCCGATGATCAGCACCGAGGAACCTCGGAAGAACGGAGTGGAGCTGGATGAGGCGCCGGAGAAGGACTCCGGCGAGGAATGGTTCCAGCTCCTCTCCCGACACTTCGCAGAGATCACGGGCCACGCTTCGCGCCTGGCTCAGTTGCGAGCTGCGCGCTTTGAGCTCAAGGCCAGCCAGACGATCACTGGCGTCTTCCTCGGGCTGACGCTGGCCCTGATGACGATGGCAGCGGGCTTGGCCGGTGTATGGTTGGTGTTCCGCGGTCTGCCCGCGACACTTGCGCAGATGCTGGGTGGTCGCGCCGGGCTGGCGGATCTGCTCAGCGGGTTGATCCTGGTGTCGGGCGTCGTGCTGCTCGTGCTCGCAGCGCAGAAGTGGAGCGAGCGGCGCATCCTGCGCAAACTCAAGGAACACGATGAACGCTGAACCGCATGCAGCGAAGCGAACCCGGCGCCCACTCACCGCGCTCGAATATCTTGACACGGAAGAAAAGCGCGCTATCGATGACTTGAAGAATTCTCTCGTCGCGGCCGGCGAGGAACTCTCCCAGAAAGCCGATCTGCATGGAGTCGTCACGCGACATCCCGCATTGGCCATGGGCGCAAGCGCCGTCATCGGCGCGGCCCTGGCGCCGTTGGTGATGGACGCGCTGCGCGTGTCTCTGCCTACGTTGCTCGGGCGCGGTGGGCACTCCGGCAAGGCCCTTGGGAATTGGCTCACAGACCTGCATCGCGCCCCGTGATCGGCCCGCGGTCAGAGCTAGGCGGAGCGCGTGGCGCGACGAAGGACTCGAATCGCGTGGACCGAGTGGCGGCTCGGTCTGTGGGAAGCGAACAGGGGCGGTGTATTTCGTGCGGAATTGTTCGGCCGCATCCCCACGCGGCCGGGCGATCCACTATTCTGGTGGTACAAAGGATCCACCATGAATCACAAGCTCAACCGCGTCGCCTGGCTGTTCACCCTCACCGCGCTCGCCGCCGGCTCGGCCCGTGCTGACGTCCTTTATGCAACGTCGGGCCCGGTCAATCCCCAATTATGGACGGTCGATCCGCTCACCGGGGCGATCCTCACCTCGAATCAAATTACCGGCGAGGAAGCGCTCTTCGGCGGACTGTGCGATGACGGCACCAACTTGTATTCCATCGATGGATACAACGACCCGAACTCGGACCGCACGTTCCGCATCGACCCGGCCACCGGCACAGGCGTGATCGTTGGCAACACGAACTTCAACTGGAACTTCCGCACTTGCGAAGTGCAGCGCTCGACGGGCGTCTTGTACGGAGCCACGGACAATGTGCTGTACACGATCAACACGAGCACCGGAGCGGCCACGCTGGTCGCGAATCTGAGTTCGCCGCCGAATCTCGATCAGATGACGGCCATGGCGATTTCGTCAACGGGCGACGCGTACGTCAGCGACATCGGCAACACGAGTCTGTTCCGTCTGAACCTGAGCAACGGCGCGCTGACCTTCATCGGACAAATGAATATCGGCACCTGGTTTGCCGACCTGAGCTTCGACTCGAGCGGACAATTGTGGGGCGTCAAGAACGGTGGCGGGCTCTACACGATCGACACGACGACCGCGACGGTCACGTTTGTTGCATCGACGGGCGGTTGGGCGGGCATGGCCTTCCGCTGGGATTGCCAGGCGACGACCTATTGCACGGCGAAGATCAACTCTCTGGGTTGCACACCGGCGATCGGTTCCATCGGCGTGCCCAGCGCGACGGCAGGCTCCGGCTTCACCATCACCGGGAGCAACGTCATCAGCAACAAGCCCGGCCTCTTGCTCTACACGAATGCCGGCCGGGCCGCGGTCGTGTTCCAGGGTGGACTGCGCTGCGTCAACTCGCCGCTCAAGCGCTCGACACCGCTCAGCTCTGGCGGAAATCCTCCGCCCAACGATTGCTCGGGTGTCTACTCGCTCGACATGAATGCGTTCGCGGTCGGCGCGCTCGGTGGCACTCCGGCGGCCTACCTGACCGTTCCCGGCGCAGTGATCGACACTCAATTCTGGGGCCGCGACAGCGGTTTCCCCGCGCCGAACAACACCACGCTGTCGGACGGACTCGAATACTCCGTCTGCCCTTGATCGCCGAGGAATGATCCGAGTAGGTGTCAGGCTCACGTCCGTACTATTCGTACTCGAATAGTTCGGATGGGAGCCTGACACCGTACTCCGCGTCCGTACTATACGTACTCGAATAGTTCGGATGGGAGCCTGACACCGTACTCGCCGTGGCATCCTGTAGGCGTCTGAAATATTCCGCGCTCACAACAACAGGTCCTCCGATGAATCGCCGCTTCACTTCAATCCTCGCCTGCTTCGCTCTTTCCGCTTCCGCCCAGGCCCAGCTCTTCGTGGGCCAGAGCGATCCGACCGTGATGACGAAAACCGCCGACGTCAGCGCTCTTCCCGCGGTCAGCTTCACGAACAACTTTCCTTTCGACGTGCAGGGCGCCTCGCGCGGGCCGGGCAATCTCGTTTACCTCTGCAACGGTTTCTTCACCACACAGATGTACGAGTGGAATCAAGTCAGCGCGCCGGTTCCTACCGTGGTCGTCGGCGTCTCCGGTGGCGTGTACGGTCTTGGGTATGTGAATGGCAAGCTCTACGGATTCGCCAACTACGCGAGCCCGATGGGCATCTACGAAATCAATCCGGCGACCGGCGCCGGTACGCTGGCGGTCGACACGAGCGCTCAGGGTTATCGTTTCTTCGCGCTCGACGGCAACGACGGCGATGGCAAGTTGTACGGCTACACCGAGTACGGCAATCAGACCGGCTTGTACCGTATCGATCCGGTCACGGGCACGCTGACTCACATCGCCAACGACCCTCCGGGAAGTTACGGCATGTGCCGCGGCATGGCCTGCGGCAACAACACCGCGTACCTGGTCGCGACCCATCCGACCGACACGTTTTATGCCTATGACTTGCTGCAGGGCCCCGGCGGAACCTACGTGCCGTTCACCAATCCCTACCCGACCTCGCAGAATGGCGGCGGCGCGTGGCTCGGCGGTCCGCCCTGCAACGGGAGCCTGGCGACCTACTGCACGGCCAAGATCAACTCGATCGGTTGCACGCCCTCCATCTCCGGCACGGGCACGCCCAGCGCCAGCACGGGTTCGGGCTTCGTGGTCAAAGCGACTCAAGTGCTCAACAACAAGGCCGGCCTGTTGCTGTACACGAGCAGCGGTCGTGCCGCGGTGCCCTTCAACGGCGGACTGCGTTGCGTCAATTCGCCGGTCAAGCGCTCGATCCCGTTGAATTCGGGCGGCAATCCTCCGCCGAACGACTGCTCGGGGATCTACTCGATCGACATGAACGCGTTTTCGATCGGCGCGCTCGGTGGCGCCCCCGCGGCCTATCTCGTCGTGCCCGGCTCGCTGATCGATGCACAGATCTGGGGTCGCGACAACGGGTTCCCAGCGCCGAACAATTCGAGCTTGTCGAACGGAGTGGAATTCACGATCTGTCCATAGGCGCCCGATTGCCGGCAGGGCCGGCGAGTC
>JAYUOR010000421.1:0-9388 GCA_043760765.1 Planctomycetota bacterium
TGGACAGAGAAGCCCGGATCGCGGCATCTCCCCCGATATTTATGGGCAGATCGTGTACTCGAGTCCGTCCGACAGCGTCGTGTTGTTCGGCGGAGCGAAGCCGTTGTCGCGGCCCCAGGCCTGGCAATTCACGAGCGTGCCTGGAATCGTCAAATAGATCTGCGGAAATCCGCCGAGCGCTCCGACCGCGAAGGCATTCATGTCGATCGCGTACACGCCCGAGCAATCGTTCGGCGCAGGATTGCCGAGCGAACTTCGGATCGGCGTGCGCCGCACCGGGTTCTCGACACAGCGCAGGCCACCGCTGAACGGCAGCGACGTGCGGCCGCCGTTGCTGTAGAGGAAGACTCCCGGCTTGTTGTTGATCACGTTGCTCGCGCTGACGACGAAGCCAGAGCCCGCTGTCGCGCTCGGGATTCCGCTCGCGCCGATCGCCGGCGTGCAGCCGAGCGAGTTCAGTTTCGCGGTGCAGTACGTAACCGGACCCGGACAAATAGGCTCCATGCGCGCGACGGCATGTTCATTGCTCAGCGAGCTCTCGACATAGATGAAACCACTGGGCAGCGCCGGCACCTTGCATTGGCCTTGGCCGTTGAATCCCCAGGCCACGACCGATCCATCGCTGCGCCGAGCAATGCTGTGGTAATTGCCGGCTGCAATCTCGACGTAGGAGAGTCCGCCAGGCAGTGCTGGCACATTGCACTCACCGTTGCTGTTGGCTCCCCAGGCGACGAGCGTCCCATCGCTACGCCGAGCCAAGCTGTGGTTGTAGCCAGCCGCGACCTCAACATAGGAGAGGCCGATTGGGAGCGCGGGCACGACGCACTCGCCGCTGAGGTTGTTTCCCCACGCCACAACCGAGCCGTCGCTGCGCCGCCCGAGGCTGTGGAGGCTACCCCCAGAAATTTCGACGAAGCTGAGCCCGTTCGGGAGCGCGGGCAGGTTGCACTCACCTTGGTCATTGAGTCCCCAGGCAACGACCGTCCCGTCGCCGCGCCGCGCGAGGCAGTCGAGCCCGCCCGCCGAGATTTCGACGAACGTCTCAGCGTGCCAGCGACTGTCGAACACTCGCGTGCCCCAGCCGACAAGAGTCGATTGCGCGCTCGCTGCTGGGTTCGCCGTAGCCAAGGCGATGCTGACTGCAAACAACGACCAGGAGAGTTTTCGAAGCATGGCCAGCCTTTCGACAGGAGTTTCGTCGGCGTCGCGGCCAACCTTGGGCCGGCAGCCCGGATCGTGACACAAGTCCCTCGTTTGCGCGGGGAGTGGCGCGCCGGCGGATTCTGGACAGCAACCGGAGTCCTAGGACCCAGGCGGGCCCTCCGGGAGATTCATTCCTTGGGGCACTCGCGGCACGAGGATAGGACCTTCAGCCGACTTCGCTGGTTTCTGCGAGTCATTGCGTTCTTCAGTTGCGAAAGCAGGTTGTTCGGCCGCGCCCTGGCCGCGCCGCTCGCGATTCCATTCCGCGCGCGATGACGCGGCGTCTTCAGGCCAGAAAACGCGCGCTTTCGTTCACCCCGGGCAAGCGGCAGCGTTCAGCGCCGCCGAACCAGGCGTGCCTGCGCCGCGCGATGAAACGATAGCCGGCGTCGCGCAAAAAACGCGGCACGAGGCGCACGATGAACGCGAGCATCGGCCAGGCGCCGCCCACCTGGCGCAACATGCCGATCGCAGCGTCGCTGCGCACGAAGAGCCGCTGGCCATCGAACAGCACGACGGTTCCAAGGTCCGTCGGCTTGTCCGCGAACTGCAACGCGGCGTAGGTCTTTCCCTGCAGCGGCGCGAAGCGCAACTTGCCGCGCTGATCATGGTCGAGGCACCATTGCACGGAGCGCGCGCACAGGCCGCACTCGCCGTCGTAGAACAGGATCGGAGTATTGGCGTCGGTATCCAAGGCAGGCTCGAAGCTCTGATAGATCGTACGCCCGCGGCGCTCAACGATTGAGCGGAAATTCGTTGATCCAATGGAAGCCGCGCTCCAACAGGAAGAAAGTCTGCACGGGCGCGACGCGCAATTTTGCAGTGAGGTCGTCGGCGCCGAATTTGCCTGCGAGCAGAAGGTGTTCGGCATCCGGTCGCGACCAATGCATCGTGAACGTCTCGACCTTGTCCGTGCGCCTGATGACACTGAGTTCCTGCTTGGCCTCGTCGTTCTGGATGCCGAACTGTTCGACCGAATCGTCCAGACGGCGGATGGCCAAACCGCGCGAGCTGAAAGCCAGCCGGCGCCATTGCGAAGCGTTGGTGAGCAGCGGCGCTTCGACGCTGCCGTTCCGCGAAAACTCCTCGACCTCGAAGACACCATAGATAGGCGGCTTGGGCGCGAGCGCTCCGTAGGTGCTTCTGGCTTCGAGCGATCCGCTGATGTTGCTGAAGACCACCCAACCGACAAACCCGCACCAGGCGCACTTGCGCACGAAACCGAGCCAGCGCGGACCTGGTGGGGGAGAGAAATCACCTGCATTCGTTGCGCGATGCAGGATCAAGACGTCGAACAGCCGGCCCGCTTCAGGCAGCACCAGGAACACGGCCATCATCAACAGGTGCGACGAGTACAACTTGACCGGGACGTCGTAGCAGAAATTCAGCATGACCACGTTGGTCATCACGCCGATCACGACCAGCGCGCCGAGCGTCGTCGTGCGGCGGAAGAACAACAGGGCGCCGCCCAGCACTTCCGTGGCGCCCGCGAACGCCGTGTAGGCGCTCGAGGCTCCCATGAACGTCCACAACAGTCCCATGGGCGACGAATCGCCATAGGTACTCATCAATCGATTGGGACTGGGAACGGGGAACTGCAGTTGGATCACCTTGTTCATCCCGTAACCCCACATCGCCGTGGCGAGTACGAAGCGCAGATAGACCCGCAGCCAGTCGTGCAGCGATGCAAAGCTCGCTCGCCGCCGGTCGATGAGCGACCAGATCGCCGTGACGAAAACGGCCAGAATCAACTGGCAGACCAGTTGCACGTAATTGAACGTCGTGTCTCCGCTGCCGGCCGGAAAGATCGTGATCTCGTGTTCGAGGGCGAGCACGTGGCTCGCGAACCAGGGCACGACGGCGCGCCAGGCGGCGTCGACCTTCTCGCTGAACCACTCCGTTCCCGGGACCGCGCCGGCGGGGAACGGGAAGCTGTAGATTGCCCAATAGGCCAGGGCAAAACGAAAGCCGATCCGCCGCGGCAGGCTCCAATCGGAGATCACGGGATTCATGCTAGCCAGAGCGAGGCAAACTTCGCTCGGGGCGGGTACCGTGGAGGGCTGAAATGGACCTTTTGCGCGCCCGCTCCCTCTGCCTCTCGATCCTGGCGGCGATCCCCTTGTGCGGGCTCGCCTATCCCCAGGATCCGGCGGCCGCTCCAACGTTCAGCGCGGCCGATCTGGACTTCTTCGAGGCCAAGATCAGGCCGCTCCTGATCGACAACTGCTTCGAATGCCACGCCTCCACGTCGAAGAAGATCAAGGGCGAGTTCAAGCTCGACACCTACGCCGACTTGTTGCACGGCGGACGCAGCGGCGTGGTCGTGGTTCCGGGCGACGTCGCGGCGAGCGCGTTGATCGCGGCGCTGCGCTACGAAGGCGAAGTGCAGATGCCGCCGGCCGCCAAGCTCGAAGACGCGGACATCGCGCTGATCGAGGAGTGGGTGCGGCGCAAACTGCCGATGCCCGACGCCAGCTCGCCGGTGAACGATGCCGCGGCGAAGAAGAAGGAACTCGCGCTCGCGCACTGGGCGTTTCAACCGCTCGGCGACGCAGAACCGCCCGCCGTGCAGGACAGAGCCTGGTGCGTCAACGGAATCGATCGCTTCGTGCTCGCGCGCCTGGAAGCGCTCGGCATCCCCGCGCCAAAACGCGCCGATCGCGCCACGTTGCTGCGGCGCCTATCGTTCGATTTGACGGGCTTGCCGCCCACTCCGGAAGAAATCGAACGCTTCGAACGCGATGCCACGCCCAGCGCGTGGGAGCGCGAAGTCGATCGCCTGCTCGCATCCCCGCACTACGGCGAGCGCTGGGGCCGCGCCTGGCTCGATCTCGCGCGCTATTCCGATTCGAACGGGCTCGACGAGAACCTGGCGATGTCGACGGCCTTTCGCTACCGCGACTGGGTCGTGCGCGCGCTCAACGCCGATCTTTCCTACGACCGTTTCCTGACCTGGCAGCTTGCGGGCGATTTGTTGCCGGCGCCGGAGAATCGCGAGCAGCTGCGCGATCAGTTGATCGCGACCGGCTTTTTGGTGCTCGGTCCGAAAATGCTGGCCGAGCAGGACAAGGAAAAACTCGCCTTCGACGTCGTGGACGAGCAGGTCGACGTCGCCTTCCGCACCTTCCAGGGCCTGACGCTCGGCTGCGCGCGCTGTCACGACCACAAATTCGATCCGATCGCGCAGCGCGAATACACGGCCGTCGCCGGCATCTTCAAGAGCACGGCGACGATGGCCAACATGGGTTTCGTTTCGCGCTGGAACGAACGCGAACTCGCTTCGCAGGCTGAAATCGAAGCGCGGCACGCCGCGGAAGCGGCGACCGCGGAGGCGAAGAGCGCGCTGGAGAAGTTGCGAGTAGCGGCGGACGGGGCGTTGCACACGCGTTGGATCGCACAGACGGACGCCTATCTGCTCGCTGCGACGGCGGCTGGCGGCGGCGCCGTGATCGTCGAGGCGGAAGAACTGAGCCGCGGCAACTTGATCCGCGACGATTCGACCTACGGCACCAAGGACGTGGTCATCGCGCGCACCGGGAGTGGCGGGCTGCAATTCGCGGAATACGACCTGACCTTCGCGGCCAGCGGACGTCAGCTGCTCGAAGTGCGCATGGCCGCCGAGGAAAAGCGGCCGATGCGCGTCTTGCTCGACGGTGCGGTCGTCTTCGAATCCGCGCTGGACGAATCCACGGGCTCGTGGAAACTCGACGGCCAGCGCTGGTTCAAAGTCGGCGTGCTCGACGTGCGCTCCGGCCGCAACGTGCTGCGCCTGGAGCGCGACGGCTCCGTGCCGCACCTCGATCAGTTGCTGCTCTATCCCGCGGCGGAAGCCCAGGACGGTCCGGGTTGGCCGGTGGAGAACAACCCCTGGGCGGCGGGTCTTGCGCCCGCGCTCGTACGCGCCTGGGCAGTACGCCTGGAGACCGCGCAGCACAGCGCTGACCCTGTGTTCGGTCTGTGGTCGCGCTTCGCACAGCTCGACCTCAGTGCTTTCGAGCCGCGCGCGAAGGCGCTCGCGCAAACGCTGCGCGAGGAACAGGGCGCGGGCAAGTTCACGCAGAATCCGCTGGTTCTGCGCCTGCTCGACGGTCTCGAGCCGCAGTCGCCGCGCGAACTCGCCGGCCGCTACCAGACCCTGTTCAGTGCGGTCGATGCACAGTGGAAAGAACTGCGCGCGAAGGATCCGAAAGCCGAACGCCTGCCCGGAGATGGCGAGGAAGAACTGCGCAAGTTGATCCACAGCGACGGCGGTCTCTTTCACTTGAGCGCCGGCGAACTCGAGCCGCTGTATCCCGAAGCCGCGCGTGCGGAACTGGTCGCGGCACGCAGCACCCTCGAACAGCGTGAGCACGCCATGCCGCCCGCGATCGAGACGGCCCCGGGTGTCAAGGATGCCGAGCAGATCGCCGGCATTGCGCTGATGCGGCGCGGCAACCATCTCGACAAGAGTGCCGACAGCGTTCCGCGCGGCGTGCTTGGCCAGGTTGCTTCGAAGCTCGAGACGCCGAGCATCCCCGAAAAGCAGAGCGGCCGCCTGCAGCTCGCGCAGTGGATGCTGGATCCAGAGCATCCGCTCACTTCGCGCGTGATGGTCAACCGTCTGTGGCAAGGCCACTTCGGTTTCGGGATCGTGCGCACGGCATCGAACTTCGGTCTGCGCGGCGACACGCCGTCCCATCCGGAATTGCTCGACTGGCTCGCGCGGGAATTCGTGCGACATCAATGGTCGCAGAAGTCGATGCACAAGTTGATCTGCATGTCGAGCACCTACCAGAGTGTGTGCGACGCGAGTCCCGACATCGAACGCGAGGATCCGACCAATCGCCTGCTTTCGCATCAGAATCGGCGCCGTCTCGATGCCGAACAGGTTCGCGACGGGATGCTCGCCACAAGTCAGATGCTCGATCCGGCGCTCGGCGGCAGCCTGCTTTCGATCGGCAACGGCGACTACGTCACCAACGACCAATCGAACGACTCCGCGCGCTACGACGCGCCCCGGCGCTCGATCTACCTGCCGATCATTCGCAACGCGATGCTCGACCTGTTCAGCGCCTTCGACTATCCCGATCCGAGCGTGACGGTCGAGCAGCGGCCGGCGACGACCAGCCCCAATCAGGCCCTGTACCTGATGAACAGTCCGTTCGTCACCAAGGCCGGCGCGTCGCTGGCGCGACGAGCCCTCGATGCCTCGAGCGATTCCAAGGCGCGGGTTGCAGCCCTCTACCGCGCTGTGCACGCCCGCGCGCCGAGCGCCGACGAAGCGAGCCGTGCGCTCGGTTTCATCGCGCGCGCCACTGCGCAACCAGAAGCCGAACGTCCGCACACCAACGTCGGCGAGAGCGCCGACACGGCCGCGAGCGAAGGCGCCTTGCGCCGCGAGAGCGAAGCCTGGTCGCTCTTGGCGCAGGTGCTGCTGATCTCCAACGAATTCTTGTACGTCGATTGAGCCCCATGGACACCCAGCGCTTCCTCGCCCACTCCCGCCGTGATCTGCTGCGCGCCAGTGGCGCCGGCTTCGGCATGCTCGCGCTGTCCGGGCTTGCACGCAGCCTCGGCCTCGAAGATCCGTCGCAGACGGCGCTGCATTCGACCTGGCCGGTGCGCGCCAAGCGCGTGATTTTCCTGTTCATGCACGGCGGCCCCAGCCAAGTTGACACCTTCGACTACAAGCCGCTGCTCGAGCGCGACAACGGCAAGCCGCTGCCGTTCGAGAAGCCGCGCATCCAGTTCGCGCAGACCGGCAATCTGCTCAAGTCGCCTTGGAAATTCGCGCAACACGGCGAGAGCGGCGCGTGGGTCAGCGAACTCTTCCCCAAACTCGCCGGCCACGTCGACAAGTTGTGTTTCATCAAGTCGCTCAACGGCACCAACGAAGCCCACGGCGGAGCGTTGCTCGCGTTGCACACAGGTTCGGCGACCTTCGTGCGGCCGAGCATGGGTTCGTGGGTGATCTACGGCCTGGGCACTGAGAATCAGAATCTGCCGGGTTTCATCACGATTTGTCCGACGCTCGGCCACGGGGGCGTCAACAACTGGTCGAGCGCGTTCCTGCCGGGAATTTTCCAGGGCACGCCGATTGGCAATGCCAGCGTGCCCGCCAAGGACGCCAACTTCGCGAACTTGAGTCGCAGCGACATTTCGCGCGAGGCGCAGCGTGCGCAACTCGATCTCTTGCGCGAGCAGAATCGCGCGCACGAGGAAAGCCGGTCCGCCGACGCCGCGCTCGAGGCGCGCATCGCGTCCTACGAACTCGCCTTCCGCATGCAGACCGAGGCACCGGGGGTGATGGATCTTGGCACGGAGTCCCCCGAGACACTCAAGCTCTACGGCATCGACGAGAAGACGACCGAGAACTTCGGCCGCCAGTGCCTGCTCGCGCGCCGTTTTGCACAGAGCGGTGTGCGCTTCGTGCAATGCACGCACAGCTACAAGTGGGACCAGCACGACAACCTCAAGGCCGGCCACGAACAGAACGCGCGCGAGGTCGATCTGCCGATCGCGGGCTTGCTCGCGGATCTCGAGGCGCGCGGTCTGCTCAAGGACACGCTAGTCATGTGGGGCGGCGAATTCGGGCGCACGCCGACGGCCCAGGGCATGGACGGTCGCGACCACAACCCCCACGGCTTCACGATGTGGCTCGCCGGCGGCGGCACGAAGCCCGGCTTCAGCTACGGCAGCACGGACGACTACGGATTTTTCGCGGCCCAAGACAAAGTCCACATCAACGACTTCCACGCCACGCTGCTGGCGCTGCTCGGCCTGGATCACGAGCACCTGACCTTCCGCTACGCCGGCCGGGACTTTCGCCTGACCGATGTCGCGGGCCGTGTCGTGACCGAAATCTTCGCCTGAGCCTGGGCTCAGCTAGAATCAGGACTCGGTGCCGGCCTTGGAGTCCAGTTTCGAAGGGCGCAAGCCGGAGATCCTCTACCCCTGCAACTGGTCCTACCAGGTGATCGGGGTCGATGAACAGCGGCTGCGCGAAGCGGTCAGCGAGGTGCTCGGCGAATTGCAGCACGTCGTGAAGCCCGGCCATAGTTCGAGCGGGGGAAAGTACCGCTCGCTCGGACTCGAGGCGCGCGTCGAGGACGAACTTGAGCGCCTGAAGATCTTCGACCGTCTTTCGAAGCACCCGGCGATTCGGTTCGTGCTCTAGCGGCCGCCCGTACGGTGCCAGGAACCGTACAGGCGCTATTTCTCTTCGACCTCTCCCGGAAACTCGCGCGGCCACAGTTCCGGCGTGGAAGGAGCGTGCGCGCGTGCAAGGTCGGCGACATGCACGGGCCAGACTCGGACGCTTCCGTCTTCGGCGGCGCTGACCACGAGCCGGCCATCGGGGCTGAACTCGGCGCAGGTCAGCGGGGAAGAACCGTGTTCGTAGCGCAGCCACGGAGTGCCATCGCTCGTGTTGCCTAGTTGCGCGACGCCACCGCGCGTTGCCGTGAGAATGAAGCGATCGTCAGGGCTGACGCGCAGACTGGTGATCATCAGGTCCGTGCTCGGCTGCATCAGTTGCCACCTGACCGGAGACAACTGACCCTCCAGGCGCAGCAACTGCGGCGCTTGATTGGCCGAAGCGATCAGATCCGTCCCCGCGTTCATCAAGGCCACGTGCCCGATCGGCCGCGTCGGCCGCTGGGCGATGAACTGGCCGCTCGCGGCGTCCCATTCGTGGATACCCAAGTGATCGCCACAGGTCATCAAGTGCCGATCCTCCGCCGTGAACGCAACCAGGAAAACCTGCGCTCGATACACGTTGTTGCGGCATTCGTCGAACGACGGGCCAGGTCCCTTCGCGCGTTCGATCACTCCCGCCCAACCATCGCTCGCGCCCCACGCCGCGCGCTGGCCACGTTGGCCAATCGCGACGGTCTTGATCGCATGGCCTCGCCGATCGACAAAGCCCAGGACAGCGCCCGAACTGGTTTCCAGCCACAGGACGCGACCGTCTGCGAATCCAAAGCATACGCTGTCCCCGCTGCACGAAACTTCCGAGCACGTGAGTCTGCCGCCATCCGCGGCGCGCACTACGCGCGGCTTGTTCGAGCTTCGATCGACGATGGCGAGCGCGCCGCTCTGTGAAATGCAGGCATAGCTGCAACCATTCTCCACGAACCATGCGCGCGCGAGTGGGCCTTGGCGGATCTCAAGCGTGCTGCTCGAAGTCCCGTCGCGCACCGACGAG
>JAYUOR010000422.1:0-3567 GCA_043760765.1 Planctomycetota bacterium
CTACCGGGTGCCTGGCACCGTACAGGCGACTGGGTCAAGTTTCAGGGCGTGGCGCCGATCGGCTCCGTGGGTTTCGCCTCGGGCGCTTCTGTGATCGTCGTGAAGGCCAGTTCCTCGGCGCCTTCGACCGCGGTGACCTTCACCACCAGGCCCTTGCGGCCTTCCGCGCGCAGCAACTGCTCCGCCAGGGGATCTTCGACGAAGCGCTCGATCGCGCGCCGCAACGGACGTGCGCCGAAGTCGTCGGTGAAGCCCTTCTTGATCAGGAAGTCGCTGGCGGCCTGATCCATGGTCAGGTTCACGCCGCGTTCCTTGAGGCGCGTGAGCACCTCGGCCAACTGCAGATCGATGATGCGGCGCAGGTCCTCGGCCGAGAGCGAGTTGAAGATGATCAACTCATCGACGCGGTTGAGGAATTCCGGTCGGAAATGCCGCTCGACCTCGATCATCACGTCGCCCTTCATCTTCTTCTTCTTGTCATCCCCGGTCTGCGCCTGGTCGAGCTTGCCGAAGCCGAGGCCGGCGCCCGCCTTCAAGGCGTGCGAGCCCAGGTTCGAGGTCATGATCAGGATCACGTTGCGGAAGTCGACGTGTCGGCCGAACGAGTCGGTCAGGCGTCCCTCCTCCATGATCTGCAGCAGCATGTTGAAGACGTCCGGGTGGGCTTTTTCGATTTCATCGAGCAGCACCACGGAGTACGGACGGCGGCGCACCTTTTCAGTGAGCTGCCCGCCCTCCTCGTAGCCGACGTAGCCCGGGGGCGCGCCGACGAGTCTGGAGGCGTTGTGTTTTTCCATGTACTCGCTCATGTCCATGGTGATCACGGCGTCTTCCGAGCCGAACATGAACTTGGCGAGTTGCTTGCACAGGTAGGTCTTCCCGACGCCCGAGGGCCCCAGGAAAATGAACGAGCCCATCGGACGGCGCGGATCCTTCAATCCGGAGCGCGAACGGCGCACGGCGCGCGCGATGGCCTTGATCGCGTCGTCCTGGTGGATGACCACGCGGCCCATCTCGGCCTCCATGGCGAGCAGTCGTTCCGCTTCGGCCTTTTCGAGCCGCGTCAACGGGATGCCGGTCATCTTCGAAACCGTCTCGGCGATGATCTCGGCATCGACGATGCCGATCTCTTCGCGCGTGGCCTGTTCGGCGCGCCATTCCTTCTGCAGCTCTTCCTTCTTCTTGCGCAGCTGGTAGGCCTGATCGCGCAGTTGCGCGGCCTTCTCGAAGTCCTGGGCCGTCACGGCCTCGTCCTTGGAGCGGTCGAGGCGGTCGATTTCCCCGGAGATCTCCTTCAAATTCGGCGGCGGCACCATCGACTTGATGCGCACGCGCGCGCCGGCTTCGTCCATCACGTCGATGGCTTTGTCCGGGTGGAAGCGGTTGTTGATGTAGCGCGTCGAGAGTTCGACGGCCGTTTCCAGCGCCTCGTCGGTGAACTTGACGCGGTGGTGGGCTTCGTAGCGATCGCGCAGGCCCTTGAGGATCGCGACGGTTTCGGTCGGCGACGGCGGTTCGACGTTGACAGCCTGGAAGCGGCGCTCGAGCGCGCCGTCCTTCTCGATGTGCTTGCGGTATTCGTCGAGCGTGGTCGCGCCGATGCACTGGATCTCGCCGCGCGACAGCGCCGGCTTGAGCACGTTGGAAGCATCGATGGCGCCCTCGGCACCGCCGGCCCCCACGAGCGTGTGCAGCTCGTCGATGAACAGCACGACGTCGCGCACGCGGCGCACTTCGGTCATCACGGCCTTGATGCGTTCCTCGAACTGGCCGCGATACTTCGTGCCGGCCACCATCAAGGCCAGGTCGAGCACGACCATGCGCTTGTTGCGCAGGATCTCGGGCACTTCGTTGTCGATGATGCGCTGGGCGAGGCCCTCGACGATCGCCGTCTTGCCGACGCCAGGTTCGCCGAGCAGCACCGGATTGTTCTTGGTGCGGCGCGAAAGGATCTGCACCACGCGTTCGATTTCGTTCGCGCGGCCGATCACGACGTCGAGCTTGCCTTGACGGGCGAGCTCGGTCAGGTCGCGGCCGAAAGCATCGAGGGCAGGTGTCTTCGACTTGCCGCCCGATCCGCCACCGCCACCGCTCTTGCCTTCAGGCGCGCCGCCCTGGGGCGCCTCACCGCTGGCGCCCTCTTCTTCTTCCTCTTCGCCGGATTCGGCGCCCAGGAATTCGAGGACTTCTTCGCGCACGTCCTCGAGCTTGACGCCGAGGTTGAGCAGCACCTGCGCGGCAATGCCCTCGTTCTCCTTGATCAGGCCGAGCAGCAAGTGCTCCGTGCCGATGTAGTTGTGCCCCAGGTTCGAGGCTTCCTCCATCGAAAGCTCGAGCACTTTTTTCGCCCGCGGTGTGAAGGGCAGCTGGCCCATCGTCACCATGGTCGGACCGGTCTTCACGATCTTCTCGACCTCGGCGCGGATCTTGTTCAGATCGATCGCCATGTTCTTCAAAACGTTGGCCGCGACGCCTGAACCTTCTTGAACCAGGCCGAGCAGGATGTGCTCGGTGCCCAGGTATTCGTGGTTGAACCTCTGGGCCTCTTGACGGGCGAGATTCATCACCTTCTTGGCGCGGTCTGTGAAGCGGTCGAACATGGCGGTTCCTTGAATTGCGTTCGCCGGGCGAGTTCCGCGATCTGCGGTTCCCGACCAGGGGGAGTGAGATGGCTCTCTGAGGTCTGGCTTTTCGTCCTTCAAGGCCCCCGAGGTTGATCGAGGCCGTTTCGACGAGCGCCGATGGGATGGTAGTGGACCTGTGGGTCGCGGTCCAAAGTGCCCTGGAGGGTCAGAATCAGGCCACAGGACCCGCCTTGCTGCGATCAGAGCGAAAAGGGCCGCCGGCGCGGGCCGGCGCGTCGCCGATCAGACCCCAGAAAATTTCGCTTCAGGATGACTGCAACAACTTGAGTTCGTCGCGCAGCCGGGCGGCCTGCTCGTACGCCTCTTGGCGAATGGCGGCTTCGAGCTCCTTCTGCAGTTCGCTCATTCGGCGCGCGCGTTCGACCATGGCGGCGTCCTGACCTGGAAGGCGTCCGACGTGTTGAGTCGCGCCATGTATCCGCTCCAGAAGCTCGCGCGTGTGCGCTCCGAAGACCTCGTAGTCCTTTGAGCATCCCATGCGGCCCTTCTGGCGGAACTCGGCCAGCGTCATGCCGCAGTCGGGGCACTGGATCACCGGCTCACGGCGCACACGCAGCGTCGAGGCGTGCAGCAATTTGAGGATGTCCTGGGGCGTCTTCGGCACGGGATTGTGCGGCAGCTTCTGACCCTGGGCGCAGGCTTCACAGAGATGCTGCTCACGGACCTCGGGAGCGGTTGCCGGATCCGTGCCGTGAACGATCTCGGTCACGAGCACCGTCGCCTGAGCCTGCTGGCAGCTGGAGCAAACGTTCATGGATGTATGGACGGGTTGCTGGACCGGCGTTCTTCTAGGCCGAGTGGCCCGTTCCAGCGGCCTCATTCTTAGCATCCTTCTCGACAAACCTCACTCACTCCGAGCAGGACAGTTGCGCCATCCAGTCGAACCGACGTGCCAGGACGGCTCCCAAGCAGTGCAGGGCAC
>JAYUOR010000423.1:0-9365 GCA_043760765.1 Planctomycetota bacterium
GATGCGAGACCTGACGACGCAAACGCGGGGGTGGCGCAGAATCGTCCGCCGGGTGCCTGTGGCTCGAATTCGTCCCATGGCCTAGTACCGGATCAGGGAATGAACGGGCAGGGATCCAAGGCGCTCACGTCCCTTCAGGAACGCGAGTTCGATCACGACTGCTGCGGCGATCGGCTGGCCACCGATACGCCGGATCAGGCTGGCCGCGGCCGCCATCGTGCCGCCGGTGGCGAGCAGGTCGTCGACAATCAGGACGCGCAGTCCGTGCTTCAGCGCATCGATGTGGACCTCGATCGTGTCGTGGCCGTACTCGAGTTCGTACGACTCCTTGGCTGTCTTGTAAGGCAGCTTGCCCGGCTTGCGGATCGGCACGAAGCCTTTCCCGGCCTTCAGCGCGAGCGCCGTTCCAAAGATGAAGCCCCGCGATTCGATGCCGCAGACGATGTCGTACGTCGCTGCGGGAACCGTGCGTTCCAGGCGCGCGATCGTCTCGGCCAGGCCCTGCGCGTCCTGCAGCAAGGGCGTGATGTCCTTGAACAGGATCCCTGGCTTGGGGAAGTCCGGCACGTCGCGGATGAGTTTCTCGATCACGGGCTTGTTGCTGTTTCCTGGGAGGGACCGATTTGAATCCCACGCAGCGCGCCGGGCGCTGTCTACATCGCTTCCAATGCCGTGATGCCGAGCAGGTCTAACCCGTTGCCCAGAGCGGACTTGGAGGCGCGGATGAGTGCGAGCCGTGCGGCCGTGGTGGGCACTGCTTCACCGAGCACGCGATTGTCCGCGTACCAGGTGTTCAGCTCGCGGGCGAGCGCCAGCAGATAGTTCGAGATCTCCGACGGCTCACAATGCGCCGCTGCGCTGCGCACGACATCCGGCAGCCGCGAAAGGCGCATCAGGATCGAGCCGGCATTCTCGAGCACGTTCCAATCGGGCTCGCCGCCGCCTTCGCCGTTCGCGGCGGCTTTGCGCAGGATCGAAGCCAGGCGCGCGTGCGTGTACTGCAGATAGGGTCCGGTTTCGCCTTCGAAGGAAAGGATCTCGCTCTTCTCGAAGATCACGTCCTTGATGCGCTCGCGCTTGAGATCGTTGAACACGAGCGCGCCAAGACCGACCTGTTCCGCGACCTTCTGCTTGTCGGGCAGCTCCGGGTTCTTGGCTTCGATGACGCGGAACGCTTCATCGACGACCTCGTCTATCAGATCGTCGAGCACGAGCACCGTGCCGCGATTGCGCGCGGCCATTTTCACCCGGCCCGGTCCGAGCAAGAGGCCGAAGTCGATGTGCTCGACGCGCGGCTCGTAGTCGGCGCCCATTCGCTCGAGCACGCCCTTGAGCTGGCGGAAGTGCAGCTTCTGCTCCGAGCCGACGACGTACAGGCAGCGCTCGAAGTGGAACTCGTTCCAGCGATGGAAGAGCGCCGCCAGATCGCGCGTCGCGTACAGCGTCGTGCCGTTGGTCTGCTGCAAAAGGCAAGGCGTTTCCTTGAGACCCTTGTCGACGCTCGAAAGATCGACCACCAACGCGCCCTGCGAAACTTCGGTGATTCCGCTTTGCTTCAAGCGCTCGATCGTCGCATCGAGGAAGGGCTCGTAGAAGCTCTCGCCGCGCACGAGTTCGTGGCGCACACCGAGGCGCGCGTAGGTCTTCGAAAATCCGCGCAGCGAAACTTCGGTGACCCAACGCCACAGCGCGCGCACTTCGCCCTCGCGGCCGCTTTCGAGTTCCTGGTAGGCCGCGACGGCTTCGGCCTGGAACTGCGCATCTTCCTTCAGCGCTTCCTTGCTGCGCTGATAGAGCGCGAGCAGCCCGAGCACCGGATCGCTCTCCAGGTCGACTTCGCTCTTCCAGCGCCGCACGGCGACCACCAGGCCACCGAACTGCGCGCCCCAGTCGCCAATGTGATTGATGCCGACGACCTGATAGCTCAGCGCGCGAAAAATGCGCACGAGCGAAGCGCCGATGATCGTCGAGCGCAGATGGCCGACGTGCATGGGCTTGGCGATGTTGGGCGAGCTGAAGTCGATGACGATCGTCTTGCCCAGGCCATCCTTTGAGCCGCCGTAGCGCGCGCCTTCTTCGGCGATCTGTGCGAAAACCGCGCGCGCCAGCGCCGGCCGCGCGATGCGGAAGTTGACGTACGGCCCGGTTGCGAACGCGGAAATCTCGGCGATTGCGTGAGAACCTCCGGCGTTCAGGGCGCGGGCCAGTTCGGCGGCCAGCGCGGGCGGCGCCATCTGCTTCTGCTTCGCCAGCAGGAAACAGGGCAAAGCCAGATCGCCCTGCTTGTCGTCGCGCGGCGCTTCGAGCCGGATCGATTCAGGCGCGATGCCTGCCGCGGCGGCGATGGCGGCGCGCAGGGGATCCGCGAACTGTTGCATTGGGCAGAGAGAATACCGAGCCGCCGCGCAGGAGTGGACGGCAATCCGTTGCTTCGCAGGCTCACTGCGCGCGCAGCGACTCGATCTGCGAGCGAAGTTCGTCGGCCAGTGCGTTCGTCGGCTCCAGTTCGAGCGCGCGCTCGAGGTAGGGCAGCGCCTCTTTGCCCATGGCTTGGGAGGCCAGGAAGACTCCCAGGGTGTAGTGGGCCTCGAAGTCGCGCGGACTCAGTTCGCAGGCGCGCTGAAGTTCGGGCACTGCGCGCTGAAACTGGCCCATGGTCAAGAGCACCTTGCCCTTCTGCAGGTGCGCGGGCCCGTAGCTTGGCGCAATCTTCAGCAGCCGATCGAACCAGGCCAGCGCCGGCCCGCCCTGATTGTTCTTCGCGGCTACCAAACCGAGCTGCAGCAGGACCTGCGGGTCCTCTGGCGCCAACTCGAAGGCGCGGTCGAGGGCGCGTTGCGCGCCGGCGTAGTCGCCCTGTTCCGCCAGGACGCCGGCGTACAGGGGCAGGGTGGCCGGATCGTCCTGCTTGAGTTCGAGCGCGCGTTCGAAGGCCGTTCTTGCCGCCGGCAGGTCCTTCTTGCCCAGCCCGAGTTTTCCGAGGTAGTACCAGGCCTCCAAGTTCTTGGGATTCAGCGCCAGCGCCGCATTGAATCTTGCTTCCGCGGCCGCGAGGTTGTCCTGGCTCATCAGGACCACACCACAGGCGGTCATCGCCTCGTAGCTATTCGGGAAGTAACTCAGCGTCTTCTCGAAGATGGCGAGCGCTTCTTCGAGAGTCGTCTCGTCAAAGCCGCGCAGTGCGGCGAAGAAGAAGCACCAGCCCAGGCCCATGTTGGCCTGCAGGCGATCCTCATCGGTGACGAGCACCTCCGGATCGCGAGTACCGTCCTCGCGTTTCAAGCCGAGTTCCTGCGAGTGTTCGAAGGCCGCGCGCGCCTGCTGCAGGAATTCGATCTGCTCGGAGTACCGATAGTCCTCGAGCATCACGCGGCCGAGGCCCCAGGCGACGTAGGGACTCTTTGGATTGTCGTCGAAGGACTTTGCGAACAAAGTGCGCTCGTTTTGCCAGATCGTCGTGCGCTGGCGCGAATGCCAGGCGAAGACAGCCGCCACGAGAAGGAATGCGAGCAGTGCGACGCGCCGCAGCGAGACAAGCTCGGAGAGTTTCGCCGCGAGCACCACGGCGGCCAGGCTGAAACCGAAGATGCTGACGTAGAGATAGCGCTCGGAGAGCGGGAAGCGCCCGAGCGCTTCGATGCGCAGGATGGCCGGCGCAAGCGCCGCCGGGATGATCAACAGGCCGGTCAGGATCGCGGACTCGCGCCTGCGCCAGGCCCAGGCAACCGCCATCAGGAACAGCGCGATTGCGAGCACGGCAAGCCACAGGTTCGCGTCGCTCCAGGCGATTTCCGGCCGCGCCTCGCGGAAAAGATTGAGCTGGCGTGGCCAGCCCAGCAGGCCGAGGGCGCCGCCGAAAAACTCGACGCGCAGGCTTGCCTCGCGGCCGGCCGTCAGCCCGAGGTGCCCAGTGAAACGATCGAAGCCGGCCAAGCCGTCGCTGAAAACCACGACGCGTGCCAGGTAGTAGAGTGCGAAGGCCGCGAAGACCATCGCATACGGTCGCACGAAGGGCTGAAAACGTGCTCGCCACGATCCGCTTGTTGAAGTGCCGCCTGCGCGGCCAAGATCGATGGCGGCGATCAGTGGCGGCACGGCCAGGGCGTTTTCCTTGGCCAGCAGCGCGCACAGGAACCAAGCCGCGCTTGCCAGCGGAAGCCCGGGACTTCCGCGCTCGCGCCAGGCGAAAAAACACAGCATCGTCGCCAGGCTGAACACGGCCTGCAGCGGATCGTTGATCGAGGAGATCCAGGAGACGGGCTCGACCTGCACTGGGTGCAAGGCGAACAGCAGCGCGACGAAGAACGCGATCGTGGTGTCGCGCGCGATGCGCCTGGTCAACTCGAAGACCAGCGCGATTGCGATCAGGTGCAGGACGAGTGAGAGGGCATGGAAGCCCACCGGCGCGCCGTGGCCGAGCATGCTGCCGACGTAGAGCGAGAGCATCGTCAGCGGGCGCCAGTGGCCGACGGACTGCGCCGAGCGCGCGTCCATGAAGTCCCAGTGGCTTCCGCCGAGCGAGGAAAGCAGATCGCCGAAGCTGTTGAGGCTCGGGTTCTGCGCGACGAGCCACAAATCGTCGTAGACGAACTCGCCGCGCAGCATCGGCCAAAAGGTCGCGCAGGCCGCGAGCGAGAGCACCGCAAGCAATAGCGCGCGCCGCGCCGGCGGCAATTCCGCGCGGGTCAGCAGGGCGGGCTCGGTTTCTTGCATGCGCAACATGTACACGGAGCGAGTCTGGGCAGCAACGCGCGTGCCGTCTCGGATAGGCCGTGCAAGCTGCTATCCTCGCACCAATGGGGTACGCGAGTCTTTGGTTCTGTGTCGTTTCCGCACTGCAGGGCAGCGCTTCCGCACCTGATCCGCAAGTTGCTCCGCCGCGCTCGCCGCTCGCGCGCATTGCTTTGATCGGAGCCAGCGCCTCATCCGGGTACAACCTGAAGGTTTCGCTGGCCGAAGCCCTCGAGGCTCAGATCGCGGTTCCACATACGCCGCCGGTGAGCCTTGCGGAGGAGGCCTTTTTCATCGAACCGGGTTCGATGGGGGAGGCGCAGGTCACGGCGGCCGCGGCGCTTGCGCCGACGCTCGTGGTCGCGGCTGATTTCCTGTTCTGGTTTGGCTACGGCGAAGTCAGCGGCGAGGCGGAGCGCTTGGAGAATCTGGACATGGGCCTGGAGCTGCTCGAGGGCCTGAAGTGTCCGCTGATCCTCAGCCACTTTCCCGACATGACTCCGGCGGTCGGCAAGATGCTGCTCGCGAGCCAAGTCCCGACCAAGCCAACCCTCGTGAAACTCAACGCGCGTGTCGACGCCTGGGCGGAAAAACGCGGGCACGTGGCCTTCGTTGCGATGCCGGAGTTCATCGAGAAGTTGCGCGCGGGCAATGGATTGATCGTTGGCGGAGTCGAGTTCAAAGGCGCGGGTCTGAAGCGGCGCTTCATGCAACCCGACGATCTGCACCCGACGGCGGAGGGGCTGGGCGTGCTCGCGCGTTTGTGTCTCGATGCGGCTTGCGAACCGAGCGTCGGCGCGAAGCCGGCGGAGTTCAAACTCGAGTTGCCGCCGATCCTCGAGTCGCTGCGCAAGCTCGACGAATTGCGCGGGGCCGCGCCGCGCGCGGAATTCGGTGGCACCCCGCCGAAGCCGGAAAAGAAAATGGAGGATATACGGTACCAGGTTCGACTGCTGCCTCTGCGCCGCGGTTGATCCAATCCCAGCCGCCGAACACGATCCCGGTTCCGTACTCGGTGCGCTTCATTCGGTCGCGCCCTCGGCCAAGCGGGCCGATCCGGTAGTCTCTAGGGCGACATGGCCGCTCGATGGATGTGGATTGCGTTCGCGATCATCGCGCTGGCGGCGCTTTGTTTGCTGCAGCGCAATCCAGCTGCGACGAGCCAGCCATTCGGGAACGCGGCGACGGCTCCACTTCCCAAGGTCGCGGCTCGGATCGAATTGCCGCCGACAGCGAGTGCTACGCAAGCGCGTTCCGAGGCGAGCCCGAGGACCTTCGACGCATCCGCCGATGAAATCGCGCTGCAGGTCATCGATCGCGCGAGCGGTCTGCCCGTCGCGGATGCGCAGATCTTCTCCGTCGAGTGGTTGGAAAATTCGTCCATCGGCTACCAGCTGCACCAAGGCGAGCGTGGGGCGTTGACGGATTGGTTGGAGCAGCACGGAATCGCGACGCGCACGAACGCGAACGGCGAAGCTCGCCTGCCGCGCGCGCATGCTTCGGAGTCTCAGTTCCCGGCAACAGTTTTCGCAAGCTGCGGGGAGAACTGGGGCCTGGAGGACTACAGCGCAGCGGACGAGCGCGTGGTCCTTGCGATCGAGCCCGAACGTATGCTCGAAGTCCACGTGGTTTCGCGCGAAGGAGTCGACGCAGCGGGAATCGATGTTGTGCTGCGCTCGCTCAACTTCTTCGGAATCCAATTTCATTCGCGGACAGACGCTGCGGGAGTAGCGCGCTTCCGTCATTTGCGAGTCTTCATGCGCCGCGATGTGTCCGAGCCGTGCGAGGTCACGGTCTGTGGGCTCTTCGTCCATCGTCCGCAGCTGCAATTCGCGGCGCAGGCCGAGTTGCCCGCGCGCGTGGAGCTCGTATTGCCGCCCTGTGGTTCGCTCGATGTCGAGCTGCTCGGAGCGCAGGGTGCGCGAGTCGAGACGAATTCGGATTTTTGGTTCGAGATGCACGACGCGCGCGGCACGGATTCGGTCTTCGGCAACGTGCAGTGCTCGAGTCCGAGCGGACGCACGCGCCTCGAGTGGGTGGAAGTCGAAGCTGATTTCGACGCCTCGGCGGCCACCTCAGGCATGCCGCAGCTTGCACGAGCGCGGGCTCGCGGACCCGCCAGTGCCGGCGAAGTC
This sequence comes from Planctomycetota bacterium, assembly GCA_043760765.1. Lineage (GTDB taxonomy): Bacteria > Planctomycetota > UBA1135 > UBA1135 > JADJQU01. The sequence goes on from JAYUOR010000423.1 coordinate 6,867, forward strand.
GTTTCCCTGCAGCTGCGACTCGCCACGCTGCCTTCGGCCATCTTTCGCGCAATCGACGAGCACGGAGCCGTGCTCGCGAATCAAGCATTGCAGTTCACCGTGCGCGACGTTCGATGGGCTGAAGACGATTCGGAAGCGTGGCCCGTTTCGAAAATCGTCAGCGACGACAAGGGGCTCTTCCGCCTGCCGCTTCCGGTGGACGAAGCCGCTGACAACTTCCGACGACTGGTCGAAGTCCTCAGCGCGAGTCGCGAAGACGGCAAGCAGTCGTTCTTCCACACGGAATTCGATGGCCAGGCTTTCGATGCCGACAGCGAGCGCGGCGACGCGCAATTCCAGCTGGCTCAGTTGATCGTCGCCGGGCGTGTGATCGACTGCGCCGGCGTGCCGGTCGCGGACGCGCAGGTCCGCGTCTATCCAGCAGAGGATGAGGGGCTTGATCGCGAGCGGGCCAACCGCGCGAATCGTCAGGTGGCATGGATGGTGAGTGATGCAGCAGGCGGCTTCGAGGCGCGTGGGTTCTTTCCTGGGGAGCGCCTGCGAGTCATCGCGAATCCTGGAACTCAGCGCGAGAGTCCGCCGCTTATCGTGCCGAGCGGCTCGAGCGACGTGGTCCTGATCGCCGCGTGCCGGGGAACGCTCTGGGGCTCGCTACTTCTGCCCGATGGCGTGCTTGCCTACGACGTGGGTGTGGAATTTGCCGGAACGGACACTGCGACCGAGATCCTTGCACCGCTTCGCGCTGAGCTCACGGACGGAGCCGAGCCGCAACTCGTGCATTTCAGCTTCGATGAGTTGCGCGCTGGCGTCGGCACGCTGCGTGTTCGGGTCGGCTTGCGAGAGTTCGCGAGCATTCCCGACGTACTCGTTTCGCCGGGCGTGTCGGCGCAGGATCCGCGGCTGGAGCGAATCGATCTGCGCGACAAGCTGCGTGTGCTACGGGTCTTCGTCGAAACGCCGGGCGGCGCTCCCGCCGACAATGGAGGGCTTTACGCGCCGCGATCCGGCGACTTTGCGCCCCTCGACATTCGGGATCACTGCGGTTTCCTCGAGCACGGAGTCGCCCACTGCGTCGTGAGCGCTGCGCCGGTGAATCTCGTGATCGTCGTGCCCGGCTTCAGGCGCTTGACGATGCTCGCCGTCGCGCCGAATGAACTGCATTTGCGTCTGAGACCGCCCTATGAGGTCACGCTCGAATTCCACGGCGCGAATCTTCCGGCAGACTTGATCGCGTGGGTCGAGACGTTAGGCAACTCTCGCGAATCCGACCGCGGTCTTGTGAGCCAGGAATCGACGCGCGATGCCGACCGGGTGACGATGCTCGTGCGAATGGCGGTCGCCGGACCAGCGCGTGTTCGGCTGGCGCTCAGCGCGAATCGGCGCCAACTCGGCGATTGGCCGGTCGGCATCGAGGACACCGACCTGCCGCAGAAGTTCGTGTTGAACGTCGATCCGTCGTACGTAGTGAGATGACTTCGCCCGCAGTCACGTCACTAGGGAATACGGTACCAGGTTCGACTTCGACGCCTGCTCAGGGAATAGGGAAGATCGTGCCTGGCACCTGACTTGCCGATTCGCCTAACCGCGCACGAAGGCGTCCAGCTTCGAGATGGCTTCGCCGGACTGCGGCTGATGCGCCATCGCGGTCGCCCAGTCCATCGTGAAGCGCGCGTTGATTTCGCTCAGCGGATTCAACACGGTTTCGAGCGAGCCCGGCACGCGATGGCGGTAGGCGTCGATGCCGAAAGCTCCGAAGTAGCCGGAGTGTGCGAGTGCTCGGCCGACGATCTCGACGGTCTCCTCAAGACGCGCATCGTCCTGGTGTGAAACTGCGCCGCGCTCGGCGCGCTCGGTGTGTGTCCATGCGCCATTTTCGTCGGTCGCCTGGAAACACGGCGGCGAGATGATCGTCGCGCCATCCTTTTGCACCCACGCCGAACGCGTGTATTCGCGCGTGACCGTCACCCACGGTTCGATCACGAGCGGACCGATGCGCAGCGAAGCTTCGAGCCAGGCGCGTTCGCCGGCGTCAGGCAGGCCAGCGGCGATGCGTCGTCGGCCGCGGCCGGCGGCTCCAAAGGTCCGTCGCACGAGCCAGCCGTCGGGCACCGGGCGCGCGAGTTGTTCCAGCGCAATTTCAATACTCCCGGCGACATGCTTCGCAAAACTCGACTTCGCCAGCGGTTCGCGCAAACGTGCCGCGAAATCGCGCGCGTTCACCGCGCGCAAGACTTCCAACGTCGGCGCTTCGACCGGCCGCGCACCGGCGGCACGCAGGTGCGCGAGCGCGCGGGGCGTCGGGCTCCAGGCCATGCCGACCAGTCCGCGGGCGCGCTCCGCTGCTTCACCGCCGTCGGCGAGCATTTCTTCGCTCACCACGACATCGTTCGGCCCGACAAGCGCACCCAAAAGCCGCCGACTCTCGCGCGTGACGATCGCCTTCAGGGGCAGCGTCGGTGCATAGTTCTTCGCCGCGCACAGTTCGTGCTCGGCGTCGAG
>JAYUOR010000424.1:0-3560 GCA_043760765.1 Planctomycetota bacterium
TCAAGCGACAAGTTCTTCGCCTCCGCGCGAGGGACGGAATTCGCCCGACTCCATCAACGTGCGCACCGCAACCATGATTTCGTCGCGCATTTTCTGCACTTCGGCCATCGGCAGCGGACCGGCGAGTTCGCGCTCGTCGGCGATCATGATGCGCACGCGCTCGGAAAGGTTGTTGACGATGTTGGTCTCGACGTTTTTCGACGAACCCTTCAGCGCGATCGCCAGCGTGCGCGTGTCGACGGAAGTCAAGATCTTCTGCATCGAGCGCCGTTCGACCCCCGCCAGGTCGTCCCAGGTGAACATGTACTCGCGGATCTCCTTGACCATCTCGCCGTTCTGTTCGTCGAGGCTCTCGAGCACGGTCTTCTCCAGGTCGCCCTTCGTGCGGCCGAGCATTTCGGCCACGCTGCGCAGGCGCACGGAGCGTTCGACGGGAATTGCGGTGCTGGAAGCCTGCTTCACCAGAGGCAGCAGGTCCTCGGCGATCGCCAGCAGTGTGTCGGTGCCCGGAGGAATCAGGGTCGCCATGCGGCGCACGACTTCGCTGCTGCGCTCGGCCGGAAAGACACTGAGCACGTCCGCGGACAGCGCCGGCTCGAGGTGCGCGAGCACCAACGCGACCACGGGATCGGATTGTTCGGTCAGCACCGCGGAGATGGCGTGCGGCGGTTCCTTTTCGATCGACAGGAAAGGACGTTCCTGCTGCAGACGTTTTTGAATCGTCTCGAACACCGCGCCGGCCTGCTCGCGGCCCAGCGTTTGTTCGATCATTTGCTTGAGTTCGCCGGCCGAACGCCGCCGGACGCCGCCGGGACGCTTGAGGTCGATCACGACGCGTTTGTAGAGCTCGCGCACGGCGTCCGACGCCAGTGCCGAAGCGTCCACATCGCCCATGGCTTCGACGACTTCGACGATCACGGTCGGGTCGAGATGCCGCAGCACCGCGGCCGCACCGTCCTTGTCCAGCGTCAGCAAGAAAGCGGCGGCTTGTTGCACGCCGTTGCGTTCCTCGGACTCGCTCATCTAGAAGACCCCGCAGCTTTGGTGTTCTCCGTGGCCCAGCGCGAGAGGATTTCGCCGACGCGCCGCGGATCCGAGCGCACCAGTTCTTCGACGCGCACGCGGGCGAGCAGTTCAGGATCCGGCTCGGCTTCGTCGGCGTCGCCGGTTTGCAAAAGCGCGCGGCCAAAGCCGCCGCTCGAACCGGAGGCCGATGCCGCTCCAGCGCCGGCGTGCGGCGTCAGCGTGCCCTTCTTGGCGCCCTTCATGGCCTTCAGTGCGATGAATAGGAACACGGCCGCGGCCATGATCTCGATGCCGTGTTGCAGCAGGAGCTTCATCGTCGGCGACATGCCCTCGCTGACGACCGGCTTGTCGGTGGCGCCGGGGACCTCCACGGGCGGGACGGCGATCGCGGTGGTGCTGACGCGCAGGACGTCCTCGCGCTTCTTCTCGAAGCCGACGATCGCCTCGACCAGTTGGCCGATTTCCTCACGCTTGGCATTCAGGCTTTCGTCGAGAACAAGGGAGACCGACAAACGCTTCAACGTCGGTGTGCTGTGCACCGTGCGTGTCTTCGTGCGGCCGGTCTCGTAACGCTTCTTCTGGTCGGTCGTGGTCGCCGGGGGAACGGAAGCGGCCTGCGCTGCTGCGGCGGCTGCGGCCGCGGCGGGATTCTCGACTGCGATGTTCGAAGAAGTGCCGGCCGCGCCGCCGGATTCGGGAGCCGCGGCGCCGGACGGTGTGATCGTTTCGGTCTTTTCGTCCTCGACCAACGCGCCCTTGGCCTGGACGTCGTCGGCTTCGATCGTACGCAGATCGTAGTCCCACTCGCTGGCGAGCGTGACGTAACCCTTGTTCGGTCCGTAGGTGCGGCTGAGTGCTTCGTTGGCCTTGACTTCGAGCGCATGATCGTAAGCGCGCGCGAACTCACCGTGGTCGGTCGGCGCGGTGTTCGAGTCGATGCCTGACTCGCCGGCGAAGAGCGTATGTCCGCGCTGGTCGGTGACGACGACGTTCTGCGCCGGCACGTCGAAGCGGTAGCGCACGATGCGCGCGACGTTCTCGGCCTGCTCGGGAGTCAGTTCGGTCGCTCCGCGCAGCGCGAGCGTCACGGAAACGGTCACGGGCTTGCGCGCGCGCAGCGGCGAGTTGTCGGCCACCGACGTCGTGACCTTGGCCGAAGCTACGAAGTCCAGGCAACCGAGTTGGTTCTCGAGTTCCTGCCATTCGCGCTTTTGCATGGTCTGGGCGCGCTCGGCCGCGGTCATGAAGATCGTCGTGGCTCCAGTACTGCCTGTCTCGATACCCGTGGTCGAACGATGCATGGCGCCGGCAAGGGCCACGGCGTTCTGGGCCTCATAGAACTGCGCCTCGTCGACGTCGAGTACATAGGGCCCGGGCGGTTGGCTGATGCGGTAGCGGATGTTCGCGCCGGCCAGAGCCTTCTCGACCGCGATGCGTTCGGAGTCGTCGATCTGGCTGTGCAGCAGGACGAAGTGCGGGCGCGCGGCGATTACGCTCGACACGGCGAACGCAACGACGACGAGCAGCGCTCCCGCGATCGCGATCCATCGCGTGCGCGGGGAAGAGTCCTTGAGGGACTGCGTGAATTGTTTGATGTCTGAGGCCATGTAGGGTTCTTAGGGTGGATCAGACGTTCATCCGCATCGTTTCGCGGTAGGCATCGATGAGCTTGTTGCGAATCTCGAGCGCGAACTTGAAAGTCAGTTCAGCTTGCTTGACCTGTGCGGCGACCTCGTGGAAGTCGGCGACCTTTCCCGTGATCAGTTCGTTGGGAAGCGCCTCGACCTTGTTGACTCCCGTGTTCGCCTCGCGCAGTCCATCGCTGAGCGCTTTGGTGAAATCGTTGGCCGCGGTCGCCTGAGTACTCGCGCCCGCCGCGGCGCCCGCCGTGTTGGCGAGCTGTGCTTCGATGCGTTTCGAAGCAGCCGAATGGGCCTTGAGCGCGGCCTCGATGTTGGCGAGGGCCGAGCTGCCTTGACTTCCGATTCCTTGGATCATCGTGCGAATTCAAAAGTTCGGTGTGCGATCAGGACTGGATCAGGCGCAGCGCGCGCTCGGCCATGGCGACGAACTGTTCCTGGGCCGTGACGTTCGCCTCGTAGGCGCGTGTCGCGGTGATCAAGTCGGCCATTTCCATGACCGTGTTGACGTTGGGCAGCCTGACGTAGCCCTGTGCGTCGGCATCCGCGTGCGCGGGGTCGTAGATGCGCGGCAGCGGCGTGGTCATGTCGTCGACGACCTTGGCCACGCGAACTCCGACAACTTCGCCCTTGCCGTTCATGGCGCGCGAGAGCAGCGGCGCGAAGTGCACGAGCTGACGGCGGTAGGGGCCGCCGCCGGGGACGTTGGTGGTGTTCGCGTTGGCGATGTTTTTCGCCACGGTGTCGATGCGCACGTGCTCGGCGGCCATGCCGCTCGAAGCCGCGCGCATGCCTGAGAAGAGTTTGTCGAAGCCTGTCATGTAGGTTCCTCGTCAGATCAGCGCCCGCTCTCGATCGCGGAGCGCAACATTTCGAAGTGCGCGCCGAGAATCG
>JAYUOR010000425.1:0-3556 GCA_043760765.1 Planctomycetota bacterium
GACCCAGATGCCGGAGACCTTGAGCAGGTCGTCGTCGCGGCCTTCGTAATAATAGTAGCCCTCGGCATCGCGCCGAAAAATGTCCGCGGACGTGCACCAGTCCGCCTGGAAGGTCAGAAGCGACTTCTTGCGATCCGCCCAATAACACAGCGCGGTCGAACCACCGCGCACGCGCAATCTTCCCGGCTCGCCGTCGGCGACAGGCAGGCCGTCGGGACCGACGATTTGCGCTTCGTATCCAGGCACGATGCGGCCAAGACTTCCCAGGCGCACATCGCCTTCGCGGTTGGAGATGTAGATGTGGAACATCTCGGCCGAGCCGATTCCGTCGAGGATTTCGACCGCGGTGCGCGCTTTCCACTCCTCGTAGAGCTGCGCGGGCAGCGCTTCGCCTGCCGACAGCGCGACACGCAGCGAAGAAAGATCGGCAGTGTCGCAGCGCGGCGAGCGCAGCATGTTGTTGATCATCGTCGGCACGCTGGTCAAGAACGTCGGCCGGTACTGTGCGATCTGATCGAACAATTCGTCCGCGGTGGCGCGGCCGGAAAACAGCACGACACTCGCGCCGACGCGGAACGGAAACATCAGGTTTGTCCCGGTGGCGTAGCCGAAGAACAGCTTGGGCACGGACAGACACACATCGCTCTCCCGGTAACCCGCGACCTTGAGCGCGTAGGTCTCCGTCGAGTAGGCAAAGTCGCCGTGCGTGTGCACGCAGGCCTTGGGATGCCCGGTCGAGCCCGAAGTGAACAGCCAGCCCGCGAGGTCGTCGGCCGAAGTCGGTTCGAGCGCCGCCTCTTCGGACCGCGGATCCTCCGCGCTCACGGCCTCTTCGTAGTCGACGCCGTCGTGCAGGCCTGCGCCGACGACGATCATCGTTTGCAAAAAGCGCGCGTCGCGCGCCGCGACTTGGAATTCCGCCAGCGCCTCGGCATGCACGAAGGCGACCCGCGCCTTGGTGTACTCGAGGTAGTAGGCAAGCTGCTCGGCCTTGAGCAGCGGATTGACCATCGCGAACAGTGCGCCAGCACGCAACGTTCCGAACCAGGCCTCGGCAAACTCGAAACTGTCGGGAAGCACCAAGAGCACACGTTCTTCCGGGCGCACTCCGCGCCGGCGCAGCGCCGCGGAGACCTGCCGGGCGCGCAGCGACACTTGGCCATACGTGCGCGTTTCGCCGGCGCAGATCAGCGCAACTTTGTCAGCGCGGCCCGCGGCAAGATTGTGATCGAGGAAGTACTCGCACAGATTGAAGTACGCGGGGAATTCGATCTCCCCGTAGTAGTGGCACTTCGTCGTCATGGCTTCGCGAAGGGATCGAGGGCGGCCTTGAATTGGGCGGCTGCGCCGTAGCGCTGGCGCTTATCCGCGAATAATCCGCCCTGGATGGCAAGTTCGAATTCGGGATCCACCTCGACCTCAGGCGCGCGCATTTTCATCGACGGCGCGTGCTTGTCGAGCTTGGCCTGGAAGATCTCCAGGAACGAACGGCCGGGCCAGGGCAGCACGCCGGTTGCCAGTTCGAAGAGCACGGCCGCGACGTTGTAGACGTCGGAAGCGACGTCGGGCGACTCGCCGCCGAACTGCTCCACCGGCGCGTAGAACGGCGTGCCGATCAGCGCCGTGCGATCACCGAGGTGTTTTGCGTTCCAAAGCCCCGGCGTCACACCGCCGTCGACCAGTTGGACTCCGATCGACTTGGATTTCCCTTCCGGCGCAACGATGTACAACGTCGCGGGCTTGAGGTCGCCATGCACGAGCTTCTTCGCGTGGATCGCTTCCAACGCCTCCAGCGCGCTGACCCCGATCTTCGCGACGAGTGCCTGCGGCGGCGTCTTGTGGCGCTTGTTCCATTCCCCGAGCGGTTCGCCGCGCGGCGCCTCGCTGATCATGACGATCGTGCCGGGCGCGGGTACGAGCACGTCTTGCACGCGTAGCACTCCAGGATGCCCGATCTTGCGCCAGGTCTCGAGCGCCTTCTTGTAGTCGCCGGCTTGCGCGGGCGATTCGAACAGCGCCGGCGGAAACGCGGTCAACTCGCAGTCAGCATCCGCGGTCTCGTCGTGAACGCTGAAGGTCGCGGAGAGTCCGCTGGAGCGTGCGGGTTTCAGGATCCGGTAGCGTCCGAGCACGAGTTTGCCCGGGGCGAGATCGAAGAGCGAAAACGCTGCAGTGGCCATGGTCGAATCGAGCAAGTCGCCAACAATGATTTGCCTGCGGCTCGCTTCGCCCATCGTAGCGCCAGGGAGGATCAGTAGCTCTTCTGGCTTTGCACGAACTCAGTCCAGCCGCGCGTCTCGCGCAGTTCGCTGAGCGCCTCTGCAAACGACTCCAACTCCTCGGCACGCGTATAGAAGTGCGGACTGACGCGAATACCGGCTTCGGGACGGTGATCGACGAGAATTCCGCGCTGCTCCAGCGCCGCAACGAAGGCCGCGCCGTTTTCCTGCGGCCGCAAGCCCACGGTCAAGGTGCCGCCGCGGTCCTCGGGATTGGCGGGGCTCGGCACGTCGAAACCGCGCGACAGGAGATCCTCGCGCAGCGCCTGCGTGCGCGCGATCGACCAGGCGCGGATCTTGTCCACCCCTATCTGGAGAATGATCTCGTATCCGGCGGTGGCGGCGAACAGCGCGGGCACGGCGGGTGAACCATGCAGCAGCCGCGCCGCGCCGCTGGCATAGCGCTGGGCGCCAAGCTCGAACGCAAAGGGCGCGGCGTGCGCGGCCCAGCCCGTGATGCGCGGCTCCAGGTTGCGCGCCAGCTCGGGCCGCACGTAGAGGTAACCCGCGCCGGGGCCGCCGCACAGCCACTTGACCGAACCGCCGCAGACCATGTCGACGTCGAGTTCGTTCACGTCGACGGGCACGGTCCCGAGCGCCTGATACGTGTCGAGCAACACGAGCGCGCCAACTTCCTTGGCGCGTTTGCAGATCGCCTTCGCGTCGTGCTTGAACGAGTTCCGGAAGCACACGTGACTGATCGGCACGACCAGCGTGCGCTCGTCGATCGCGGCCAGCATTTCTTCGAGCGGCACGCCCAGCCTTCCGCGCGACGGCAGGCAGACGATTTCCGCGCCGTGCCGCCGGCAACCCTCCCACACGTACATGTTCGTGGGAAAGTTCTGGTCGTCGTAGACCACGCGATTGCGTTTGCCGCTGAAATCGAAGCACGAAGCGATCAGGCTCTCGATCACCGAGACGTTCTGATGCATCACGACCGAGCCCTTCGGCGCCTTCATGATGCGCGCCACGAGGTTGCCGACTTCAATCGGCGCGTCCCACCAGCCCTCTGCCCAGGCGCGCACGCCGCGCGTCGCCCATTGATCTGCGTAGGCACGCAGCTTGTCGTAGACGCCGATCGGCATCGCGCCCAGGCTGTGGGTCACGAGGTAATTGGTCGAGTGCAGGATCGGAAACGACTTGCGCCACGGTTCGGGATCGTGGGTCGGCTGCGCAGGCGGGCGAGCGTTGGAATCCATGGAAATAGCCCTGAAATCAGGCCGGCTTGGCGCTGCGCGGCGCCTCGAGTCCGGTCAGTTGGTCGTCGGGGATCACGA
>JAYUOR010000426.1:0-9333 GCA_043760765.1 Planctomycetota bacterium
ACTGCCGCGCGGCTGGAGAGTCGACCTTGGCGCCGAATTCCACGGCGCGGCCGCCGACTTGAAGCAGCGATCGCTCTCCTTGTCCGCCGCCCGGCGCAAGACGTGTGCGCGGGAATCCAGCCTCGGCAGCGCCCACGTTCTCGACCCGCGCAGCGGGATTGCGCTTTCCGGCGCCGCGCGAGCCGTGGTCAGCATGCGCAGCGCGCGCGCGGCCGAAGCCTGGTCGACCGCGCTGCTCGTGCTCGCCGCGCGCGAGACCGGGCTGGAACGCGAGTTGTCCGAACTCGACTTGCCGCGCGATTTCGAATGCCTCGTCGCCGATCCCGTGGGCGAAGTGTTTGCCCACGCCGCACACAGCTTCGAAGCCTTGAGTGGCTTCCCTTCCCTGACGATTTCGAGAGCCCGATGATCAACGACCGACGCGAATTTTTGCTTTCAGCCGGCGCCGGCATGGCCGCCACATGGCTGGCTCCGGCGCTGGAGCACCTGCAGCCCTCGTTCGCCGGCGCCGGATTGAAGCTGGGGCTGATCGGCGCCGGCCGGCAGGGCCGCGCGATGCTCGGCGAACTGGCCACGATCCCCGAAGTCGAAGTCGTCGCTGTGTGTGACAACGACGATGCGCGCTTGCAGGCGGCCCTGCGGCGCGCGAGTGGAGCCAAGGGCTATGCCGGCGCGAGTGAGATGTTGGCCAGGGAAACCGGCATGTCCGCCGTGGTGATCGCGACGCCGACACATCTGCACAAGGACCTGGTGCTGGCCGTGCTGGCCGCGAACAAACACGTGTTCTGCGAAACGCCGCTGGCCAACACGCTCGAGGACTGCGCCGCGATCGCTTCGGCGGCGCGCGGCTCGAAACTGGTCTGCGCGGCTGGCTTTCAAGGCCGCAGCAATCCCGTCTATACCTTGGCGCGCTCCTTCTTCAAGGCCGGCACGCTGCGCGATTTGGCGTCGCTTCGGGCTCAGAATCACAAGAAGACTTCGTGGCGTACGGCGGGGGCGACCCCCGAGCGCGATCGCGATTTGAACTGGCACCTCGACCCGAAGATCTCGCTGGGGTTGCTGGGCGAGATGGGCACGCATCAGTTCGACGTCTTCCACTGGTTCCTCGGCCGCTACCCGATCTCCGTGAACGCCCACGGCACTCTGCGGCTGCACAAGGACGGTCGCGAGATCCCCGACTGCGTCGGCGCGGAATTCACTTTCGACGACGGGCTGCGGCTCGACTACTCGTGTTCGCTTGCCAATTCCTTCGAAGGCCGCTACGAAGTCATCGCCGGCGCGATGGCGGCGATCAAACTGGCTTGGACCCACGGCTGGATGTTCAAGGAGGCTGACGCGCCGACTCAAGGTTGGGAGGTTTATGCCAATCGCCAGCAGTTTCACAACGAACAGGGCATCACGTTGATCGCCGATGCGACCAAGCTCGCTTCCCAGGGCAAGTTGCAGGAAGGTGTCGGCCTGCCGTACAGCTCGCTGTATTACGCGCTGGCCGACTTCGTCGCGGCGATCGCGAGCGGCAAACCCGCGGCGTGTTCGCTGGCCGATGGCGCGCGCAGTTCGGCGATCGGCGTGCTGGCGCACCGCGCGCTCGTCGAAGGAACGGAAATCAAGATCGACGCCCAATGGCTGCAAGCGCTGTGAGTAGCGGACTCTTTTCGGGCGGCGGCAGTCTGCGCGATTTGCCGCTTGGGGCGCGCATTGGCCTGTGCGCGCTGCTCGTGGTGATCGCCGGCGGATTCGCGGCCTCCGGCGCGCATCTGATCGCGCAGCACGAAAATCGCGACGAGCGCCCGGGAGTTTCCTTGGCCGATCTGGAAGGTGCCTATCACGGCGTCGACACCACGGCGCCGCTGCTCGGCGCGATCCGTCGCGGCCATCCGTCGGAGTTGAATGCGACGGAGCGCGACGTGCTTTTGAAATGGCTCGGCGGCAAGCGGCTCAGCGAGGACTACGACAGTCTCGAACTGGGCGCCGACGCGCCGGCGGAAATCCTGGCGCGGCGCTGCACGTCCTGCCACTCGCGCGCGGCGCTCGACGGCGAACACAAGGACGCGAAACTCGCGCTCGCTACCTGGGACGAGGTTTCGAAAGCCGCTTTCTCGCGGCGCATCGAGCCGTTGCCGGTGAAGGTGCTCGCGGCTTCGACGCATGCCCATGCGCTGGCGCTGGCGCCGCTGTCGATCGTGCTGTTGGCGCTCTTGTTCGCCACGCGCTTTGGTTCGCGATTCGGCTCCGGTCTGTGCGCGCTCGCCGGCCTTTCGCTGGCCGTCGATCTCGGCTCGTGGTGGTTGGCACGCAGCTTCTCAGGCTTTGCATTGCCGATCGTGGTCGCCGGCAGCAGCTATGCCCTGGCGATGGCAGTCTGCGCCGGACTGGTGTTCCTCGACCTGTGGTTGCCGAGAAAAGTCACGCCGCGCTGACTACTGGGGCACTGCCATTCGATAGGGTTTGCCTGCCTTGAACGCCTTGCGCATGGCGAGTGCACGATCGATGATCGCGACATGCGCCGGATTCGAGACCGGTTCGGGTGCTTTGGGTTTCAACAATTCGAGCGCGCCTTCGAGCGTCAGTGTGGCGCCCTCGACCTGGCCCGACTCGGCCTCGGCCGCAGCCAGGATCACCAGCATTTCTGGATTTTGGTTCTCGGTTTCCTTCGCCAGCTCCTGCGCCAGCGCCAAGCCTTCCGTGGCCGAACGAGTCGCGTCGTCCGGGCTGGTGGAAAGGATCCAAGCGATCTGAGCGCGGATTTCGACGCTCTTCGGATTGAGCTCGCGGGCGGTGCGCAGCGCGGCGAGGGCTTCCTTGTAGCGGCCCAACTCGCCGAGCGCGCGAATGTAATTCAGCCTCGCGCTCATCTGGGACTGATCGAGTTCGAGCACGCGCGCGAAGGCCGCGGCGGACTCTTCCATGTGTCCGGATGTGGCGCAAAGCATGCCGAACTCAAAGCGCATGCGCACGTCGTTCGGTGCGAGGTCGAGCGCGCGTTGGAAAGCCGCGACGGCCTCATCGAGGCGTCCGTTCGCGCGCAAGGCCTGGGCGAAATTCAAACGCAGCGCCGGATCTTCGGGCCGCGCCTGCGCGGCTTCGCCAAGCAGTCGCAGGCCCTCCTCACGCTCTTCCTTCTGCGCGGAGGCGCAGAGCACCGCACCGAGATCGGACTTGAATTCGACTTTCGTCGGCTCTAGCGCCAGCGCCTGACGCAACTTGGCGGTGCCTTCGGCAACTTTGCCCGTGCGCGCGAGCGCGGCACCCCACTGCGAAAACGCAGCCGCCAGCGTGGCATCGAGCGTGCAAGCCGCCTGATAGCGCGCAATCGCATCTTCGGGCTTGCCGGCGCGCATGTAGAGGTCTGCCAGCGCCGCCAGCGCAGGCGCCGACTTGGGCAGCCTCTCGACGTAGGTCTGCAATTCAGCGATGGCGCGATCTTTCTCGCCATTCGCGAAGTACGCATCCGCGCGTTGGCGCGCGAAAATCAGCGTCACGCCCTCGTCGTGCAGCAGCTTTGCGCGCAGCTTGTCCGGGAATGGCTCCTGCGCGGGCGGCGGCTGATTCAGCGCGGAATAGCTTTGCGCCTTGGTCTCGTCGCCGAGAGCGCGCCACGCCGCCGCCATGAGCCAGCGCGATTCCTTGGTCCTCTGCGTTTCGTGGTTCGCGCGCTCGAGGTATTCGAGCGCCTGGTTCGCGTCGTTGCGAGACAGCGCCACCTTGGCCAGGCCGATCAGCGCGGCCGGCGCTTCGGGCTCGAGTGCAAGGGCGCGCTCGAATTCGCGCACGGCATCGTCTAGCCGCTCGCTCGACAGGTAGCCGTGGCCCGCATAGAAATGCGCCGCGGCCCAGTCAGGAGCGAGCGCGATCGTGCGCTCGAAGCAGGCCAGCGCGGCGCCCTGATTGCCGACTCGTTGGCCGATGCCCAGCCAGTACGGCCAGCGCGGCTCATTCGGCGCCAACAGTTGCGCTCGTTCGTAACAGACGATGGCCTGCGGGAAGATCTGGTGGACGTCGTAGGCTTCCCCAAGTTGTCCCCAGGCCGTTGCATCGTAGGGGTGCTCGCGCACGGCGGCGAGGCGCGCCTGGATGCGCTCCGACAGCGGTTCCTCGAGGTCGCTGCTCGCCGGCAGCGGGGGTGTGGCGCTGCCGTAGCGCAGGAGCTTCCACGGCTGGTAGAGCAGGCAGAGCGCCAAGCCGATCGCAAGCGCCAGCACCGCCAGCACCAGCAACGGAGTCTTGCCGGCCTGCTGTGATCGACGCTTGCTGATGGGATCGGAAAAATTCATTCGCATGTCTTGGTCGTTCCGTTTCGCGCTTCGTGTTCAGTGTCCGCCGCTCCCGCGACGCAGCCGTAGCTCGCGATCGACGGTTCCTCCGGCAAAAGTCTCGCTGTCGCCACCCGGCCAGTGTACGACGACGGCGTCTATCGACTGCGCGGCGCCCAGACCGAAATGAAGGCTTGGCTCGCCCGACGAAAGGTAGCCTTGACACGTGCCCGCCGTCTGAATCCAGCGTTGGGCGCCGGCGCGCACTTCGACCCGCGCGCCCAGCACGTCGCAGCGGCCGTCGGCATCGAGGGCGCGGACGCTCACGAAGTGGCCGCGGCCGGTGTAGCGGTTCATGTACAGTCGACACGAGCCGTCGCCGTTGGAGACCAGCACGTCGAGCCCGCCGTCACGGTCGACATCGCCTAGCGCCAGCGTGCGGCCGACCGCCATGGCCTTCGACCAGTCGCCTCCCACGTCGCCGGGGACCAGCGCGAAGTGTCCGGAGCCATCGTTCTGGAAAAGCTGGTTCTCCTCGGCGTACGGAATCCAATGGGCCGGAACGGGCGCGGCGCCGCGCGGTCCACGGCGCATGATGCGACCGTTGACCACGAGCAGGTCCAGATCGCCGTCGTTCTCCACGTCGGCGAACATAGTTCCGAAGCCGGTCAGGTCCAGGCTGGCGGCGCCGAGCCCGGAACCCTCCGTGACATCGCTGTACTGCTTTTCACCCGTCTTGCGGTAGAGCACGTTTGTTTCAGCCACGAGGTGGGTGACGAACAGTTCGGGCGAGCCGTCGCCATCGCAGTCGCCCAGCGCAACGCCCATGTTGGCCTGCGGGCGGCCGACGCGATTGACCGCCAAGCCCAACGCGAAGGCGCGATTCACGAAGCGGCCGGGTTCTGTCTGCAGCCAGGCGAAATTCGGTTCGGAGTCGTTGGCTACGAAGATGTCGACGCGGCCGTCACCGTCGAGATCCGAGAAAGCCAGCCCGAGTCCGCGCCCGACCCCGGCCGCGATGCCGCTCTCGCGGCTGACATCGCGGAAGTGGCCGCCGCCTTCGTTGTGCCACAACCTTGCGGGCAGACCGACGAAATTCAGCGGCGAGGGATAGTCGGGCAGGCCACCGCTGATGGTCCCGGGGGTTTCTAGATCGAACTTCAGGTAGCGCGCGACGAACAGATCCGGACGTCCGTCCGCGTCGTAGTCGAAGAAGCCGGCTGTCGCTGCCCAGCCCCCTTCGTTGATCCCACAGCTGTCGGTCGCGTCGTCGAAGGTCGCGTTGCCGCGATTGAGATACAGGCGCGAACTGCCGTAATTGGTGACGAAAAGGTCCAAGTCGCCATCGCTGTCGACATCGGCGACCGCCGCCCCCATGCCGTAGCGCGGATCGTCGACGCCGGAGTTCGCGCTGGCATCGACGAAGCGGCCATCGGCGCCCTGCAGCAAGAGCCGGTCACGGCCGGCTTCGCTTTCGAGTTTGCCGTCGGACGCGCGGATGCCCTGCACGAAGAAGGCATCCAGGTCGCCGTCTCCATCGGCATCGAAAAGGGCGCATCCGGGCCCCATGCTGTCGGGCATGAAATAGTCGTTCCCGCCGCGGGCCACCGAGAATTCGATTCCGCGAGCGTGGCTCTCGTCCGTCAACCCCGCGGGCCCCAGGGCGGGAGCGTCTTCTTTCCGGCAGCCAAGCACCAGGGATGCGGCGATCGCAATATTGAGGACGCGGCGCTTTTGCATCAGGGAATCTTCGATCTTGCCTCGCGATCGCGGGACCCTCAAGGGGCTAGACTTTGAATCAGCATGTCCGTGCGGTTCCTGAGCCTGTGGTGCGTCGTCCTGCTCGCGCTCTCGTTCGTCTCTCGCGCGCAGTTCCGAGCCGACGCCGGACTGCGCTGTGCGCTCGACGGCGTTGCCATCGTTCCCACGGCGCGGGTGGACCTGCTCGAGGGATCGAAACTCGTTCACAGTTTTTGCAGCGCCGAGTGCGCCCTGGCCTGGCCGCGATCGCTCGTGCCATCCAGCACGCTTCATTTTCAGGTCCACGCCGAGCAGGATGCGCGCCCGCTCGATCCCCGGGCAGCCTGCTTCGTACGCTCGAACCTGAATGCCAGGGGCGGCCGATCAGTGCTGCGCGCCTTCGCCGATGCCATCTCCGCTGCCGAACAGGCGCGCTCCTTCGGCGGCGCGCTGGTGCCGAATCCTTTTCCGGAAAATCCATGATCATTCGAAAGCTCTTGCCTTGTGTCGCCGCGCTTCTTGTCGCGCTGTCCGCGTCTTGCGACAACGCGAAGGATGCTCAACCGTCGCCTGAAAAGGCGGCGGCGACAACGATCCGCTTCCAGGACGTCACGGCGGCATCCGGCATCAGCTTCAGCCACCACTTCCTCGATTCGGAGAACGGTTCGACCTATCGAGTCAATCCCTACGACCACGGCAGTGGCGTGGCGATTGCCGACGTTGATGGCGACGGGAAGGAGGACATCTACTTCTGCGACTTTCTGGGCTCCAACGCGCTGTACAAAAACCTCGGCGGACTGCGTTTCGAGGACATCACGGCGCGCGCAGGTGTCGCGGTCGAGCGCTCGCTTTCGGTCGGAGCCGCCTTCGGCGACTACGACAGCGACGGCGATCCTGACCTCTACGTCACCAGCTATCGCGGCGGCAATCGTCTGTTCCAGAACCAGGGCGACGGCACGTTCAAGGATGTGACGGAGAAGGGAGGCGTCGGCTACGTGGGCCACTCCAACGGCACGACCTGGTTCGATTGCGACAACGACGGCGACCTCGATCTCTACCTGTGCAACATCGGCAAGTTCACGACCGAGACGGTCAGTCAAGAGGCGAACTACGCCTATCAGGGAGTCGCGTTGCCCTTCGCTCAGGTCGCCGCTGCACCCGATGCGCGCAATCCCGGCGAAGCCGACATTCTGTACGTCAATCAGGGCGACGGCACTTTCCGCGACGAGACCGCAGCGCGCGGGATCAATTCCAGCGAGTGGAACGGCGACGTGGCGGCGAGCGACATCGATCGCGACGGCGACATCGATCTGTACGTCTCGAACATGTTCGGCAAGAACCATCTGTTCGAGAACACGGGCGGCGGACACTTCAAGGAAATCACCGACACTGCGCTGGTGCGCACGAGTTGGGGCGGGATGGGCGCGCGCTTTTTCGACGCGAACAACGACGAGTGGCCGGATCTGTACGTCGTCGACATGCATTCGGACATGTGGGTCAAGTCCGACACCCTCGAACAAGTCCAGGCCGGCATGAAATTCAACACCCCGCTGGGCACGAGCGTCGGCGGCGGAAAACCGATTTCGAGCAACGAGGAATCGCAGTCGAAGGCGACTCTATTCGGCAATACGTTCTTCGAAAACCAGGGCTCGCGGAAGTTTCTGGAGCGCTCGCGCGAGGCGGGCCTGGAAAACTGGTGGCCGTGGGGGATCGCCGTCGGCGATTTCGACAACGACGGGCAGGAGGATCTCTATCTGCCGGCGGGCATGGGCTTTCCCTATCCCTATTGGCCGAACCAGTTGTTGCACAACGAGGGCGGACACTTCGTGGATGTGGCGAAGTCCGCGGGGATCGAACCTCCGCTGGGCGGCGTGAATCTGCCCGGTAAGGCGATCAAGGGTCGCGAGATGACCAAGAGCTCGCGCGCCGCGGCGGCGGCCGACTTCGACGGCGATGGCGACCTCGATCTGATCGTGGCCAACTTCAACGCCGCGCCCTACTTGCTGCGCAACGATTCGCCGAAGCGATCCGTGCTGCGCATCCAACTCGTCGAGAAGAGCGGCCGCCCGTCTTTCGGCGCGCGTGTGCGCGTGGCCGCCGGTGGAAAGATCATCCATCGCGAGCTCTACAACGCCGGTGGATACTTGACGCAGTCGAGCGCGATCCTGCACATCGGTCTGGGCGATTCGACCAAGGTCGAGCGCATCGACATCGACTATCCGGGTGGAGCGAACACGTTCGCGGTGGACAATCCGCCGCTTGGAGAGGTCGTGCGTGTGGTGCGGCCGTAGGGGCGCGCTGCTCGCCGGCGGCGTGGCCGGCGCCGCGCTGGCCTGTGTCCTCGTACTGTGGTTCGAGTCACGCCGTGCCTCAGGAGCGCAGGACTGGCCGCGGCTTTCGGCCGGAATCGGCCTCGGTTCCCAGGCGGGCGTCGAGCTGGGGTTTTTCGCCTATGACGCGCGTCTGGAATCGATGCCCGAGAGTGCCTTCGAGACACTGCCTGGATCAGCGATTGATTCGGGGGCTTGCGGAGTGTTGGTCCTCGCACCCATTTCGCGCTGAGAGGACAGATCGTGATCGCGCGAACCAAGGCCTTGGCAGCGCTCGCCGCGGACAACGTCGCGGCCCACGCACTTGGCTACGCCGCGGCCACTGCGCCACTCTTGTTCACCCTGCTGCTTTGGATCGCCGGTACGGCGGTGGCCGAAGGGCTGCGCAGAGAGGCGCTTGCTTCCTTGGACGGCGGCCCTGATATCGTGCTTTGCGCGCGCGCGCTGGGCCGGCACGCGCCGATCGATCCCGGGCTTGCGCCGCGCATTCGTGAGCAGGACGGCGTGGATCGCGTCGAGCGTCGCGTGCTCGGCAGCGCGGATGCGGGCCCGACTTCGATCCTGATTGCCGGAGTGGAACGCGAGCGCCTGCAGTCGGCGCAGGATCTGGAAAGCGGCGCGCCGCCAAAGTCGGCGGGCGAGTGCCTGATCGGGACGGAACTCGCCCGCGAACTTGGATTGAAACCCGGTTCGCGCCTCGCGCTCGAAGCAGCCTTGATGCGTGTCTACACGGTCAGCGGCGTGCTGCGCGCGAGCGATGCGCTGGCGGGCTCGAAGGCCTTGATCGTCGAAGTCGAGGAAGCGCAGGCGCTGTTCGCGGACGCGCGCGTCAGCGAGTTGTTCGTCTGGACGCGGCCCGGTTACAGCGACGCGGTCGCCGCCGCGAGTCAACGCCTGCTGCCCCAAGGCAGCGCGGTCACGCGCGAACAGACGCGCGCCGCGCTCAGCGCAGCGGCCAACCGGCGCAGCGGCGCGGTGTCGCTTCTGCTCGCGCCGGTGCTGGCACTGGC
>JAYUOR010000427.1:0-3548 GCA_043760765.1 Planctomycetota bacterium
CCGGTCCCGCTGATCGAGGGCGTGCAACCCAGCGAGTTGAGCTTTGCCGTGCAGTAACTGGAGATTGCGCCGCAACCAGCGGTGACGAACTCGGCGCCCCAGTTGTTGGAGGCCAGTCCCGGCGTGTTCACGCTGCCCAAGAAGGTGCCGGTTTTCGAGTACTGATCGATGTGGTCGACGGAGTTGGGGACGTACCACAGCGTGTCGCTGGACTGCTCGTACGCCAGGCAGCCGCGGCCGCTGCTGTGGGCGAACTGCGAAATCAGATTTCCGCTGAGACCGTAGTTGTAGACTGAGTTCATGTCAGAGATCCAGAGTGTCCCGCTCAGGCTATCGAAGGTGATGCCGACGAGATCCTGACCCTGAACATTGAACATGGCCACCTGGTTCGACCAATTCGCGTTGGCCTTGTAGATCGTCGCATTGGCCGAGAAAGCGTTGCCCAGCTGGTAGTTGGTGTTGCCATTCACCGCGCCGTCGACCGCGAAGACGGGTGCGTAGAGCGTTGTGTTGCCGGTGGCGACACCGCTCAGGTTGTATTCGATCGAGTTCGGCTGGTTGCCGTTGTAGTCGCCAATCCAGATCGAGTTGCGAACTGCGATCGGGTAGCCGCGAACGTGCGCGGACAAGACGGTAACGACGCCGCCCTGCACGCGTGCCAAACGGGCACTGTCGCCGTCCGTGACGTACAACGCGCTCGACTGCGCAAGCGCTGCCGACGGCGCAAGAGTCCCCAAAACTACGAGCAAAAATGCTTTCAACGTACTCTCCTTGGATCTCCCCTCGCGGGAGGAACAATGGCTCTTCACACACAGGACCAACGGTGTCGTGTCCCAGTCAGAGGATAGGAACCCCAAGTCCCTCTCCGGCATCCACGGTAGCACCGCCGGGGGAAATGGGGCCGTGTCCCGGACATTTTTGCTGAGCTTCTGTTCCGTGAGCCTTGCGGGTGGATGCACGCTTGCTCTCGTCACGCGCCGAAGGCCAGTGCTTTGCTGATGCGTGGGCTCGTGTGGATTCGTCGGCAGTTTGAGATGATCGAGGATCTTTCGGGCTACGACGACATCCCTGGGGCAAGCCGAGTTTCCTCGCGAAGCGGCGAATCTACGGACACACGCTGAATTCGAGCGCGTTGGAGAGTGTCGAGTTGTTGGGCGCCGCGAAGCCGTTGTCGCGTCCCCAGAATTGAACCTCGACAAGTGTGGCGGGTACGACGAGATAGGGCGCAGGCGCTCCGCCGAGTGCGCCGGCGGCGAAGGCGTTCATGTCGATCGAGTAGACGCCCGAGCAGTTGTTCGGCGGAGCAGTTCCACCTGAGTTGAGCGGGATCGAACGCTTGAGCGGAGAGTTGACGCAGCGCAGGCCGCCTTGGAACGGCACCGCAACGCGCCCGGCGTTGGTGTAGAGCATCAAGCCGGGCTTGTTGTTGATCACGTTGCTCGCCGAGAGCGTGAATCCAAAGCCCGCCGTGGCGCTCGAAGTTCCACTTGCGCTCATCGCTGGTGTGCAGCCCAGAGAATTGACTTTCGCCGTGCAGTACGTGACCGTGAGTCCGCAGTTGAGATGGCCCGTATAGGCGAGCGCATTGGCCAGCAAGTTGTCGCCGTCCGTATTCGCGGTCCAGAAGTCAGACCGTGCGTCGGATGACGGTGGGTAGAAATTCAGGCTGAGATTGCGACCCGCAGGCCATTGCGCTCGGCGGCGAAGATACTCCCATCGCTCCAATTGGCGAGGGCCGTCGAGTTCGCTGCCAGGCTACCGCTGCTGTGGTACGACGAGCTGCCGCCGTCGAAGCTGACCACCGGACTCACGGTGAACAGCGGGTGTGTCGGGACCAGCGGTGGCGCCATCGTGAGTTGAATACCCTGCGCCTGCCCGCCCGGGGTGATCGAGTCGTACTGCGCCGAGATCCAAGTGCCGGCGAGCGGTATGCTCGAGTTCGTGAACGTCGCAATCACCACGCCGCCACCGCCGTCGACGTAATCGTGCAGGTTGTTGCCGAGAGTGAAAGCGTCTAGATAGCCGGGACTATCTGAGTAGACCAGCACGGAGCGAAACGCCTGGAGTTGCACCAACGTCGGCGTCGTCGCACCGATGTCGATGGTCGTGATCGTCCCCAGATTGACGCCTGAGGCCAAAAGCTTGGCCGTGACGTCGGCGGCCCAAGGGGTTCCGCCGGCCGGAGAGCCCAACACCGCGACCTGGGCCGAAGCTGTCACCGCCAGGCAAACCGGTACGAGAATGCGGCCGAGAATCGACAAAGCTGAGAGTCTGGTCTTCATGTTAAGGAGTCAGCACTTGGAGCAAGGGACGTCGAGCGGTTCTGCACCGCGGGCCTCAAGCGTAGCTGTTTCTCCAAGGAGCGGGGATCGGCAGTCAAATTCCAGCCTCTGCACCCGCGCGAGATATCAGGCGGCGTAGTGCTTGCTCTTCAGCGCTCGCCACCTGGCAACGCTCGGTGCTGCGCAGTGATCTGAGTTGCCGCCACCCGGATCTGCGGCGTGGCCTGGCAGCGCTGCGGCTGAATCGGGACATTTCGGATGTCGTAGGCGATCACGATTCTCGACCGGTGTGCCGGCGAGGTCGTTGACGAAAAAGCCGCGCTCGCCGGCCGCGCGTCAGTCGGCTACAGCCGCGGGCTCGCCGTGCGCGCAACGCGGTCCATCGCAGCGACGAGCTGTTTCGCGATGCCGGGCTCGTGCGAACTGTGGCCGGCGTCGTCGACGACGACGTAGCTCGCCTCGGGCCAAGCGCGGTGTAGATCGTCTGCGCCGACGAGCGGGCAGACGAGGTCGTAGCGGCCGTGCACGAGAAACGCGGGAATGTTGCGCACGCGCTGCAGATCCTGCAGCAGACGATCGTCGGGCGTGAAGCGCTGGTTGCGCAGGTAGTGCGCCTCCAGACGCGCCAGTGCCCAGCTCGTCGTGTCATTCGTCAAGAGCGAGAGGAATTCCGGGTTCGGCAACAGTGTGCACGCAGCTCCCTCGTAAGTCGCCCAGGTTTTCGCCGCCGCGCGCGCGACAGCTTCGTCCTTGCTGTGAAAGAGTTCCCAATAGGCTTCGAGCAGATCGTCGCGCCGATTGGCGGGCACGTGCTCCGCGAACGTGCGCCAAAGTTCGGGGGCCATCGCGCGCAAGCCATAGAGCCACCAGTCGACCTCGAGCTCGCGCAAGAGCCAGATCCCGCGCAGGCACAGCGAAAGCACGCGCTCGGGATGGCGCTGCGCATAGTAGAGCCCGAGCGTGCTGCCCCACGAACCGCCAAAGACGTGCCACTTGTCGATGCCGAGCTTGACGCGGATGCGCTCGAAGTCGGCGACCAGGTCGTCGATGGTGTTCTCCGCGAGTTCGCCCAGCGGCGTGCTGCGGCCCGCGCCGCGCTGATCGACGAGCACCACGCGGAACGCGCGCGGATCGAAGAAGCGCCGGTCCATTGTGGAGCAGCCGGCACCCGGCCCGCCGTGCACGAAGAGCACGGGCGCAGCGTTCTGGTTGCCGCACTGCTCGAAGTAGAGCGTGTGACGGGACGTGACGGCGAGGCGCTCCGAA
>JAYUOR010000428.1:0-9307 GCA_043760765.1 Planctomycetota bacterium
CCGTCGATCGGGTCCACCGGCACGTCGAGCGCGAGCGCCGGTTCAGGATTCACGGTCACGGCGATGAATGTTCTCAACAACAAGCCGGGCTTCATGCTCTACACCAACGGCGGCCGTGCCGCGGCGCCCTTCGCGGGCGGACTGCGCTGCATCGGCACGCCTGTGCGCCGCACACCTGCACTGAATTCAGGCGGCAATGCTCCGCCGAACGATTGCTCGGGCGTGTACTCGATCGACATGAACACGTTCGCGGTCGGCGGACTGGGCGGAACTCCGCAGCCCTTCCTGCTCGTCGCGGGCACAGTCGTCGATTCGCAATTCTGGGGTCGCGATCCCGGCTTCGCCGCTCCGAGCAACGCGACGTTGTCGAACGGACTGGAATTCGCGATCTGCCCGTGACTGAGTGAATTTGTGAGCCCGCGCGGAACATTGCGAACGGGCCGCCAACTGCTTGGCGGGCCCCGTAAAACCGGAAGCAAGTGCAAGTGAAGCTATCTCACGGAGTGCTAGTCGCCGTCATGAGGAACGGGCGGTCCCGCATGCATTCCTCACTTCATCATCGATGCAACCGGTCCTCGGTTTGCCGCTTCACGGCAGCGGTGTCAGCAGCACGTTCTTGAAGTGGATCTCGGCGCCTTCGGACTGCAGGCAGATCTTGCCGGGCTTCTCGAGCACATCGGTCGCGCGGTTCTGTTCCTGGCCGTTGACTTCCAGCGTCACCGTGCCGTGTGAAACCGTGATGCGATAGTGGTTCCACTCGCCGAGCGGCTTCTCGCCGCCTGCGCGCAATTTCTTGCAGTTGCGATCCTTGGTGCGCGCGAGGTCGGTCTTGCACGGAAAGCCGTCGATCGTCCAGAAGTCACCGGCGCTGCCGTCCTGCAGCTGAGCTTCGAGCGACTTCGGCCAGACCTTGTCCTCTGCCTGCATGCGCAGCAGCACACCACTGTTGCGGTTGCCGGTGGAAGTCGGGTTCCAGCGCCAGTCGAGCTCGAGTGTGTAGTTGGTGAAGTCGCCCGTTGTGCGCAGATAGCCGGCGGGCGCGCCTGCGCAGACGACTTCGCCGCCTTGCGCGACGCTCCAGACCTTGTCGCCTGCAGTTCCGTCGGGCGTGAACCAGGTCCAGCCGCTGAAGTCCACGCCGTTGAACAGCGCAATCGTCGCGGAGTCGGTCGGTCGGACGCGGATCGCGCGGTAGGCGATCTCGTCGCCGTGGTCCTGCAGCGCGATGTGGCCGCGCGCGTTGGTCATGAATTGCAACGGTTTGGTCAGCGGCGCGAACTTGCTTTTTTGAACGCGTGCCTTGCCGTCGACGCCGGAGAAATCGCACTGCGCGACGAGCGCTCCGTTCAGGTAGTGCGCAACCTTCCAGCCGTCGACCACGATGCGCGCCTTGTTCCATTGACCGGTCGGCAGCGGGTGCACGCCGTCCGTAGCCGCACAGATGTCGTACAGCGCACCGGCCGCATGCATCATGTCGGGCGCGCCGTCGAAGTAGCTGTCGTCGAGCACCTGATACTCGGGACCGGAGTACCAGGTCGGCAGCCCATCGAGCTCGACCACGCGGTAGAGGACGCCGCTGTTGGCCTTGGCCGTGGTGCGGAACTCGAATTCGAGTTCGAAGCTGCCGAATTGCGCCTTGCTGACCAGGTCGCCGCCGCCGCCGCCCTTGGCGCTGACGAGCGCGCCGTCAACGACGCTCCAGCCCTTCGCGGGGAAGCCTGGCTGGCCATAGCCGCGCCATGCGGCCGTCGACGTGCCTTCGAAAAGCGCGATCCAGCCGGCGCCGCTCGCGCGCTCATCGACATCGCCGGTCGCAGCCCACTCGACACCGCGCGCGATCAAGCGTTGGAACTGCGGGTCGTCGTGGGAGACGCGCTGCGCGGGACTGCCCGGCCAGACGTGGCCGAGCGGCGTGTGGAAAACGCGACCCGCGCCGTAGGTCGAGACCGTGAGCATCAGTTCGTCTTTGCCGCTGCCGCCTGACTCCTTGCTCGAAAACGCGCTGGCCAGCACGGTCGGTGACGCACCTGCGCTGCGCACGAGGTTGTGGTACAGCTCGTCAGGATGCGCCGTGATGTCGCCAAGCCCGCGCGTGATCGGGTGATTGCGGTCCAGGATTTTCAGATCGAACGGATGGAACGAGCCGTGGCTCGTCTTGCCGTCGCACCAGCAGTCGCCGACGAGCTTGGTGTACTCGGGCCAGTCGGGGAATGAATTGTTCGCGGCGTGGATCACCGCCACGCCGGCGCCGGCTTTGACCGCGGCGAGGAAGTTCGACTCCGCGGGCTCGCCCCAACGCGGGCCGTTGTAGTCGAGAACGAACGCGCGGTAGTGCGCCACACTGTCCTTGTCGCCGAGCATCGCCGCTGGAACGAAGGTGATGTCGGCATCAAAGCGGCCGGTCGCTTCGAGCATCCGTTCGAGCGAACGTGAGGTCCACTCCCAGTCGTGGTTGCTGGCGCCGCTGACGATCAGCACAGGAATCTTCGTCTGAGCGGTAGCGACGGACGCGGCGAAAGCGAACGCGAGCATGGTCTTCAACATGGTTGGCTCCTCCTCATGGGGCGAGCATCCTAACCACGGCAGCGGCACGAGTGGACTGCCGCCGCCGATCCCGGTGTGATCCCGCTCCTGGAATCGAAAACCGCTGCCTTCGGTTTTCGGGACCGTGTTGTACCTCCGGATGAAGGGCGTGCGCGTGCGTCCGGACACCAAGCTGCTCCGCAGGAGTGCGACGCACATGGACGTCCGCGGGGTGACGTCGTGCTGCTTGCACGTTTCGATCGGCGAGACCCTCACCGCCGCCGCCTGGCCATCTAGCCCTGCAGCGCTTCATGACGGCTGCGTAGACAGAATCACACTCGGCAAATACAGTCGGCAGCATGGGCAACGAAGCACGGGTGGCCAACGCCGAAACGCAACTTGCGAGCTACCTCTCGAAGTACGAGCCGCCCATGCTCAAGCTCGGAAAGGCGCTGCGCGCGAAGCTGCGTGCTCGGCTGCCCGGTCTGTTCGAGATCGTGTACGTGTACGAAAGTCAGAGTGCGCTCGTGATCTCGTATTCGCCGACCGAGAACGGCTACGAGGGCCTGTGTTCGATCGCGCTCTACCCGCGCTGCGCGAAGCTGTTCTTCGCGCAGGGTGCTTTGTTGTCGCAATCGGATCCGAACAAGCTGCTGCAGGGCCGCGCCAAGGTGCGCCATGTCGTGCTGAACGCAGCTGCGGACTTCGACCACGCGCAGATCGAAGTGTTGATGGCGGCCGCGCTGAAACTCGCGAAGCTGCGTCTTGATGCGAGCGCGAAGGGTTCGGTGATCATCAAGGCGCAGGCTCAGAAGCAGCGTGCGCGCCGGGTGAAAAAGGCAACGCGACCGGCCTCCAAAGGTCGGACGGCGAAAGCCCGGCGCTGACGACAGCAGGGCCGTGCTCGTGGCACGCCAGACGGTCGCTGCATGAGTGACCGTCTACTAGTGCCGTTTCAGGTAACTGTCCGCCAAGAGCTCGCCCAAGGCGACGATGCCGGCCGTCGATAGGACTAGCTTCTGCTCCTGTCCCGGCAGATCGAAGGCCTTGATGTGGATCAGATTCGCGTCCGTGGCGGCGAGTTTTTCAAGCTCCGCGGTCACGTTGATCCCGTTGACGCTGGCGTCGTCGGTGGGCGCCTGCTGGCTGACGAACCACTTGAGCGTCGGCAGGCTAAGATCCACACGGCTCTGCTTGACGAACGAAGCGAGGCTCTCGGCCGCTTGCTTGCGGAAAGGAGCGAAGGACATGTCGTTCTCGCCGAGGTGATAGAAGATTCCGGCCAGCTCCACGGTCTGGCCGTGCTCCGTGATTTCTTTCATCGACTCGCGAACGAAGGCGATGAAGCTCGGGTAGATGTTGCGCGACTTGGCCTCGCTGCCCGCCGGCGTCCAGTCGATGATCTGCGTGCCGCTGTGGGTGAACTTGGCGATGGCCACGGTGTCGGGCAGCTTGCGCGCCAGCGTGGCGCCGAAACTGAGCTCTGGCCCGAACGTGTCGTAGAAGCCCGCGGGCCCCAGCGGCTCCCAGCCGTCGGAGACTTTGTAGCCACCGCCGAGGCTGTACTTGAAGGCGATCTTGGGGTTGTCCTTGCGCAAGGCGCTCTTGCCCGCGGGCGCCTTCAGCTCCTGAACGAAAGCGCGCTCGCCTTCCATGTTGCGATGGCCGGCCAGGATGAAGAGCTTGACCACACCGGCCTTTGCGTAGGGCCAATTCTCGAGCGGGCGCGCGACTTTTGGGAGCTTTCCGATGGTGCGCAGATACGCATCGGCGTAGTTCACGCCGTGCTCGAGTTGTCCGAGCGTTCCGTAGTGATAGTGCAAGCCGACTCCGCCGCCGATCTCGACTGCGTCGTGCGAAGTCGGTACGAACTGCGCCAGTGGATCCGAGTCGGTGAGCTCGTGCTGCCCCAAACTTATCGCGTACATGCTCGGCCGCAGGTCCATGCCCCAGATGGTCTTCGTGCACAGCTCGCCGATGTAGAGCTTCAGCTTCGGTGCAGCGAGATCGCGCCGCCAACTGGCCACGAAGTTCTTCAGGTTCTTGCCGTAGTTCTGCATGTAGTTCGGCTCGAACATGTCGTTCTCGCCCTGGTGCCACATGAAGCCTTCGATCCGGTACGCGACCTTGCGCCGATCCAGATCGGCGAGCGCCGTGCGGATCCAATCCAAAGTCAGCGGGTAGAGTTTGAAACCGCTCGGCTGGTCGGGATTCCAGTCACCGCCCAGATGTGTGCCGCCCGCGGCGCACTTGATAATGGCAATCGGCGCCTTGATGTTCTGCGCGACCTTGCGCGCGAAGCTCAATTCAGGCCCGACGACGCCATCCACAGGGCCCAAGTCCACCCAGCCCTCGGACTTCAGCTTGTCCTCGCGCCCGATGCAGTAGGAGAATTTCACGCCGCTCTGCGGCTTGTCCAAGCCGACGAACGGCGGGAAGAGATCGATGTCCGCGATTTTCGAGTCCGAACCCACCATGTTGGATTGGCCGGCGAAGATGAACACGCGCAGAGTCTTGTCGTCCTCCTGTGCGCGCACGGAAGCGACGCAGCCCATGACGAGTAGCACGGCTGCGACCAGGCGAGCTGTGAGAGACGGCGTCGTTTTCTGATTCATCAGGTCCTGCTCCGATTCCGTGTGTTTGGATCCAAAGGGCGCTCGGCCCTAGTTCGACACGCTACACCCGAGCGAAGCCTCGTCGCCAGCGATCTGCTTGCGGCACAGGTGGCGGACTCGTCATCCAGACCGAATTCGGCGCTGCCGGAGGTTCGCAGCGGATCCAACCAGGATCGGCCGTTCTTCCCCGATCTGGAGTAGCTTGGAGTGCGGCCCCCACTTCAATACCCATGCAACGCCAATTCCTGCTCCTCTTCGTGTTCGCCGTCGTTTCCGCGCGCCTGCTCGCGCAAGCGCCGCCGGGCTATTACGCCTCGGTCGATACCACGAATGCGAGCACGCTGCGCGCGACCTTGCACGCGGTGATCAAGAATCACACGAAGATCCCCTACACGGCGACCGCGACGGACACGTGGGACGTGCTCAACCTGGCGAGCGAGGATCCAACCCACCCGGCCAACATCCTCGACCTGTACAAGAATCAGAGCCTGATCAAGCAGTCCGGCGGCAACAACTTCTACAACCGCGAACACACCTGGCCGAACAGCTACGGATTTCCCAACGACGGGCCGTGCAACTATCCGTACACCGACTGCCACATGCTGTTCTTGTGCGACATCGCCTACAACGCCACGCGCGGCAACGCGCCGTATCGATTCTGCGTTGGCTGCACGGAGATGACCACGCTGGTCAACAACGGAATGGGCGGTGGCAGCGGCATCTACCCGGGCAATTCGAATTGGAGCAACGGCTCGGACACGCTGAGCAACTTCGAGACGTGGATCGAACGGCGCGGTGATGTCGCGCGCGCCATGCTGTACGCCGACGTGCGCTACGAAGGAGGCACGCACGGCGGCACGGGCTGCGCCGAGCCCGATCTCATCGTCACCGACAGCCAGGCGTTGATTGCGGCATCGGCGACGGGCAACAACGAAGCCGTCGCCTACATGGGCATCAAGTCCGTGCTGCTGACCTGGAGTCAGCAGGACCCGCCCGACGCGTGGGAGCGGCACAAGAACGACGTTGTGGCGAGCTTCCAGCAGAATCGCAATCCGTTCATCGATCATCCCGAGTGGATCGATTGTCTTTTCGCCGGCGCGTGTCCTGCGTCGACCGTGTACTGCATCGCGAAGACGAACTCGCTGGGCTGTACGCCGGCGATCGCAGCGAGCGGTTTCGCGAGCGCCAGCGCGCTGTCGGGCTTCACGATTCGGGCGGCGAATGTCCTCAATAACAAGCCCGGTCTGGTCCTCTACGGAAACACCGGTCGGGCCAGTGCGCCGTTCAGCGGTGGCTTGCTGTGCGTGAATTCCCCGGTTCGGCGCAGCACAGCCATCGGCTCCGGCGGCAATCCCCCGCCGAACGACTGCTCGGGGGTCTACGCGATCGACTTCAACGCTTTCGCGCACGGCGCACTCGGCGGCACGCCGCAGTCGTACTTGCTCGTGCCCGGCACGACGATCGACGCGCAAGTCTGGGGTCGCGACCCAGGAATCGCTGCGCCGAACAACACGACGCTGTCGGACGGCCTGGAGTTCAGCGTCGGGCCGTAGTCGGTGCGAACTCGTCGGCGCAGGTGACCACCTGCCGACCGGGACGGCAGGTTCAATGGAGCAGCGGCAAGCGCTTTCGGCCAAGGCCGAGGCTGGACGCAAGCCAAGCGAAAGTGCGGGCGGCGAGTCGACTAGCGAGCGGTTATCCTTTCGCCGCGTTTGGGACCACAGCGCCTGACCCCGCCAGCATGCAAGCTTTCGAACAACTCCTGCGCACTCACTCGGCCACACTGCGCGCGCGCGGAATCGAGTACCAACGGCAGGGTCGTGTGCGAATCGTGCGCAGCTCACCGAGCCACGTCGAGGCAGAGGTGCGGGGCACGCGCAAGTACAGCGTCAATCTGGACCTGGTGGGCCGAGTCTGGGAGCACGAGTGCAGCTGCCCAGCGAATGGCGATCGTGGAGAATGCAAACACGTATGCGCTGTCTTGACGGAACTCACGGCCAGCGCGCAAGTCGCAGCTCGAGAGGTCGGCACAGTCCTCCCTAGAGGCAGCGAGGAGGTACTCGCTGCCGACGACGGCGAGCTCGACGAGTTGGACATCCACCTCGAACGCCTGCTGGCGGACGGGACCCTACCGGCGGACTTCAGACAGCAGGTCCTGGCCAGGGTCCGGGGCATGAATCCCTGGGACAATGCCTACGAGCGCAAGGAATCGGAGTCGGCCCGAACTCAACGCCTGCTCCAATCGCTCGAGCTGAGTCCGCCGCACTTCGCGGAGTCTCGCCGCAGCCTTTGCCTGCGCTACAGCCTGTCGCCGGGCCCTCCAAACTCCAATGCGGTCGGGCTCGAAGTGCAAGCTGCAAAAATTTCGCTGCGTGGTGAAGTCGGAGCTTATCGAGTCCTGGAGGGTTCGCCGCCCGAAAATGATCTCGACGAAATCGATCGATTGGCGGTCGCCGTGCTCATCGACGCTCCGCGCGAGCTTGGAAATTCGTACTCCTACATGCGCCGGCGCGCGCAGTTCGCATTGCAGCCTGCGCTGCAACGACTGTTGCTGCCGGCTTTTGCCAAAGGACAGCGCTTGCATTTCACCCCGCTCGGCTCCGCGTCGATGTCGCCGGTGTCGCAGGACGATGGCGAACGATGGAGTTTCCGGATCGATGTCGACAGCGCTCGCGACGGAATCGAATTGGAAGGCGCCTTGGAGCGAGCGGACGAGCGCATCCCTATTTCCGAGGTCGCCTGCGTCCTGACCGGCGGGTTCGCCATCGCGCGCGGCGCGTTGCGCAGTGTGGACTGGCATGGCGCTCACGCCTGGGCCGCGCACCTGTCCGGGACCGGCAAGTTGCGCGTAGCGAAAAAGCAGCGCGCCGACATCACGCGCATCCTGGCGCGCGCGCCCATTCACTTGCCCGTGCGCGCGGAAGGCCTGGTGCTCGACATCGGCGGCACGCCGCGGCCGGTCCTGACCCTGCTTGCACCCGATAGCGTCCTGCCGCAATTGCAGGCTCGAATCGAGTTCGAATACTCCACTGAGCGCCTGCGCCGCGGCGCGCAGTCGGTAGTCGTGTCCGGCGAGCGCGTGTTGCGCGTGCAGCGCGACGCGCAAGCCGAAGCCTCTGCCGAAGCGCAGTTCGTCGCCGGGGGCGGAAAGTTGCGCGCACCTTCGCGCGAGCCGTTCGACGGCACACTCCAGCGCAAGCAAATCGGCACGCTGGTGCGCACGCTAGGCGAGCAAGGCTGGCTGGTCGAAGGCGAGGGGCTCAAGCTTCGCACCGCGGGTAAGTTCGCGCTTTCGGTGAGTTCGAACATCGACTGGTTCGATGTCGGCGCCAAAATCGAGTTCGACGGCATCAGCCTCGAGCTTCCCGCCTTGCTCGAAGCACTGGAACGCAAGCAACCGTTGGTGCGCCTGGCAGACGGCAGCTACGGGGTCGTGCCTGAAACGTGGCTGGCGCGCTGGGAACCGTTGAGCGCCTTGGGCGAGCTTCACCACGGCGCGCTGCGCGTGAAACGTTCGCGCGGATTCTTGCTCGACGTGTTGCTCGCGGAGCGGGAAGAACTTCAAAGCGATGCGGGGTTCGATGAATTGCGCCAACGCCTGGCGCGCGCGAAAACGCCCAAGTCCATGCGCGAGCCGGCGGCGTTCGCGGGTGAGCTGCGACCCTACCAACGAGCCGGCCTGGGCTGGCTCGCGTTCCTGGCCGAAGTCGGCATGGGCGGTTGTCTCGCGGACGACATGGGCCTGGGCAAGACCGTGCAAGTCTTGGCCCTGATCGTGCGGCGCAAGCCCAAGGCGCGCGGGTCCACGCTGGTGGTTGCGCCGAAGACGCTGCTTTTCAATTGGGAGCGTGAGGCCAAGCGTTTCGCACCCAAGCTCAGTGTCTGCGTACACCACGGGGTGGACCGCGCGCGCAGCGGCGCGGCGCTCGAAGATGCGGACCTGGTGGTGACCACCTACGCCACGCTGCGGCAGGACGTGGAGATGTTGAGCCAGCTGCGCTTCGATTTGCTGGTGCTCGACGAAGCCCAGGCGATCAAGAACGCGACCAGCCAATCGGCGAAGGCCGCGCGCATCTTGCAAGCCGATCAGCGCCTCGCCTTGACCGGCACGCCGATCGAGAACCGCGTCGAGGATCTGCTCTCGATCTTCGAGTTCTTGAATCCCGGCT
>JAYUOR010000429.1:0-3542 GCA_043760765.1 Planctomycetota bacterium
GGTCTCGAGCGCATGGCGTTGCGCGAAGAAAATTTTGGGGTGATCGCGTACTTCCAGTCGTATTCGAATACTTACGTCGAGCCCGCGCGGCTCGAAGAGCTGCTCTCCATTCTCGAACCGCATCTTGTCGAGCGCGCCGGACCGGTGGTCGCGGTTTCGGTCGCTACGCGGCCGGATACGTTGTCGGAGGCTGCCTTGGAGATCCTTGCACACTGGAATCGGCGCCTGCCGGTGTGGATCGAATTGGGGCTCGAAGTAGCGGACGACGAGTTGCTGAAACGGATCAATCGGCTGCACACCGTGCGCGATTTCGAAGTCGCGGTGGCGCGAGCGAAGGCAGCGGGATTGACCGTGATCGGGCACGCGATCCTGGGGCTACCAGACGACGGACGCGAGGGCGCACGGCGCACGGCAGCGGTGCTGGCCGCGAGCGGTGTCAGCGGTGTCAAAGTGCATCAATTGATGGTGCTCAAGCGCACGCAGCTGGCGCACGACTGGAAGGCCGGGAAGGTCGAAGTGTTGACGGTGGAGAGGTATGTGGAGTGGCTGGCGGATTTCGTCGAGCGGCTCGATCCCACTCAGGTATTGCATCGCATCACGGGAGACGCAGCCATTGGGGATCTGCTCGCGCCGAAGTGGGATGTGCACAAGAATCAGGTGCGCGGGAGACTGGCGGCGGAGTTGAGGGCGCGCGGGAGTGAACAGGGGACGTGGGTGGAAAAGGGCGCGTCACTGGGTCGTGGGTGAGATGTGACGGCGGGGCGTGCCGCGTACGGAGCCTGACACCCATCCGAACTGTTGCGTCGACGCAACGGCGCTGTGAAGGCAACGGCCACGTCGAGCTGAACCGGCAACGGCGCTGTGAAAGGAACAGCGGCAACAGTTCGGACAGGTGCACCTATGCACGGCGTGCGACGGTTCGGATGGGTGCCGGGCACCCGTCACGACCGCGGGTCTACTCGCGCATGTAAAAGATGCGGTCGCAGCTCGGGCACTGGACCAGTGCGGTGCCGCGCAGCACGCGGACGGAGACATTCGGCGGGACGGTGATGTAGCAGGCCTGGCAGACCTTTCCGTCCAGCTCGGCGAGCGCGACACCCTGACGCGCCAGGATCAGGCGCGAGTAGAGCTCCATCGCGTCCTGGGCAACGGAACCGGTGGAGCGCTCCTTGCGCTTCGCCAGCAACTTGTCGAGTTGAGCGTTGGCCGCGGCCATCTCCGACTCGACGTTCGCGGCGAACTCCTTGAGCAGGCGCTGAGCCTCGGCGATCTCGGCGTCCATGCGAGCTACTTCGCGGCCGATGGTCTCGGACTTCTCGACCAGACCGAGCCCCTCTTCTTCGGAGGCGGAGATGTCGCGCTTCAAGTTGCGCGCCTCGATCTGGTAGGCGGCCAAGGTCGCGGCATCGCCGCGCGAGGAGTTGGCTTCGTTCTCGACCTTGCGCAGGCGCTGACGCGAGATCGTCGTCAGGTCCTCGATCTCCTTCACCTGGGCATCGACGGCACGGGCAGCACGGGCCGATTCCTCGCGGCGCGTCTTGTGGACCTCGATTTGTGCCTTGCGGCGTTCCAGCTCTTGCGGCAAGCGGCGCAATTCATCGCGCAGCTTGAAGATCTCGGTATCGAATTCTTGAAGAGACTTGAGCGCCTTGAGGGTTTCGCGCATGGTTCGCCCGGGGGGGAGGGCGAAGAGTGTAGCGCCCAGTTTCCCGCGAACAAGCCGAAGGGCCACGCACACGGGCGCGGCCCCTCGGGTTTCTGCGGTTTTCGCGGGGCCAAGGCCCCCACGTCCCTGGGCCCCTACATCGGCCCGGCAGTTTCCTCGGCGTCGTCCGGAATCGTGACGCCGTCGAGGAAGCTCGCCAGCGCGCGGGCGCGGACGGGGTGGCGCAACTTGCGCACCGCCTTGGCCTCGATCTGGCGCACGCGCTCGCGGGTCACGCGGAAGATGCGTCCGACCTCCTCCAAGGTGTAGGTGTAACCGTCCCCGATGCCGTAGCGCAGCTTGACGATCTCGCGCTCCCGGAAGGTCAGGGTCGAGAGCACCTCGTCGATGCGCTCCTTCAGCATTTCATGCCCGGCGGCCTGCACCGGCGACTCCGCCGATTCGTCCTCGATGAAGTCTCCGAAGTAGCTGTCGTCCGACTCGCCGATCGGACGGTCCAGTGAAATCGGGTGCTTCGAAATCTTGATCACGCGCTTGGCCTCGTCGACCGAGATGCCGGTCGCCTCGGCCACTTCCTCGACCGACGGCTCGCGGCCCTTGGCCTGCACGAGCTTCTTGGTCGCGTTGCGCAGCTTCGACATCGTTTCGATCATGTGCACCGGAATGCGGATCGTGCGCGCCTGATCGGCGATCGAACGCGTGATCGCCTGGCGGATCCACCACGTAGCATAAGTCGAGAACTTGTAGCCGCGGCGGTACTCGTACTTCTCGACGGCCTTCATCAGGCCGGTGTTGCCTTCCTGGATCAGGTCGAGGAACGACAAGCCGCGGTTGCGGTACTTCTTGGCGATCGAGACGACCAGACGCAGGTTGCCGCTGGAGAGCTGGCGCTTGGCCTCTTCGTATTCGGCGAAGTGCAAACGGATCTGGTCGAGACGGCGCTTGAGCCGCTCGGCGGGTTCCATGGCCAAAAATTCCATTTCGACCAGCCGATCCTCGAGCTCCTTCAAAGGCGCGCCGGATTTCTTGGCGGTCTTCAAGGCCTGGATCTTGCGATCGACGGCGCGCATCTCGCGATAGTGGCCGTCGAGCAGGTCGAGGTAAGGACGCACCTTCTTGACTTGCAGGTGGCATTCCTCGATCAGGATGACGAGCTTACGCCGCAGATTCTGCACGATCTCGATCTGCAGCGTGCGCTCGTCCTTGGTCAAGTTCGGATCGAGCAACAGGCGGTAGTGCTCCTTGAGCCGCGCGAGCAGCGTGCGGATCGTCACCAAGTTGACCGGTAGACGCTTGGCCAAAAAGTTCTTGCCCAGCGTCTCGACGATCTTGGGATCATCATCGGGCTTGGGGTTCGGATTGACCTTCAGGGTGCGGTCGAAAGCCAACTCACCGCGCTCGACTTCTTCGAGCGTCTTCAGCGCGCTGGTCATGCACAGGCCCGAGCCGACGCATTTCTTGCGGAAGCGCTTGCGCGTAATCTCGATCGTTTTCGCGAGATGGATTTCCTGGTCGCGCGTGAGCAGCGGGATCTCGCCCATCTGCGTCAGGTACATGCGCACCGGGTCGTCGATCTTCTCCGGCATCACGCCGCGCGTGAACGCCGGCGATTCGCTGGCCTCTTCTTCCTCGACCACGGCTTCGGCTTCTTCGGCGACCGAGCGGTCGTCGTCGCCTTCGCCCAGCGCTCCGCCGGCCGCGGCGGCTTCCGAGTCGTCGATGATCTCGACGCCCGAGTCCTCCAGCGCGACGAAGACGGCATCCATCTTGTCCGGCGGCAGGAACTGGTCGTCCAGCAACCGGTTCATGTCTGCGTAGGTCAAGAAGCCCTTCTTCTTGCCTTCGTCCACGAGCAGCTTCAGCGTTTCGTCGACTT
>JAYUOR010000430.1:0-3534 GCA_043760765.1 Planctomycetota bacterium
GGCCTCAATCCGCGCGCGTATTCGTTTCCACGACGCTTCCGCCCAGGCCGTAGGCGCTGGCTTCTTCGATGCGCACGCGGATCTCGGTGCCGAGCGTGCCGGCGTTCGCGCGACAACTCACCGGCAAGCCCGTGCGCGTGCGGCCGCGCACGGTGCCCGCGCGTTTTTCGGAGAGCTCTTCAACGAAGACCGTGTGCTCGCGGCCGATTTCTTGGCGCAGGCGCGCGGCTTGGACGATTTCGCTGGCTTTCAAGAGGCGCTGGTTGCGCTCCTGCTTCACGGCGTCCGCAATGTCGTCGACAAATTCTTCGGCCGCGCGCGTCGAGGGCCGCGGGTCGTACTTGAAGACGTAGTTGACGCTGAACTGCTGCTCGGCAAGCACCTTTTCGCACGCTTCGTAGTCGGCGTCGGTCTCGGTCGGAAAGCCGACGATCCAATCGGAGCCGAGTTGCAGGTCAGGCACGATTTCGCGCAGCATCGCGGCGCGCTGGCGATAGAGCTCGCTGGTGTAGCCGCGCTTCATCGCTTTCAAGATGCGATCGCTGCCGTGTTGCGCGGGCAAGGGCAGGAAACGTTCGACTTTGCTGCAGTCGCGAATCGCTTCGGCAAGCGCGCGCGTCGCGTAGGCGGCGTGGGCGGTGATCATGCGAATGCGCATGAGGCCTTCGACTTCCTGCAGGCGATACAGAAGATCGGCGAGGCTCGCGCGGCCCTGGCGTCCGCGTTGCATCGGCTCGCCGGCGATCGGCGCGGGCAAGTCTTCGCCGTAGCTGTTGACGGTCTGCCCTAGCAGCGTGATCACTTGCGCGCCGTTTGAGACCATCCACTGTGCTTCGCGCACGAGGTCGTCGATCGGGCGACTTTGCACGCGACCGCGCACGCTGGGCACGATGCAAAAAGTGCAGTTGAGATCGCAGCCGCGCATCACGGCCAGGAAGCCGACGCGACCGCCGGTGTAGGGCTCGCCTTCGCGCTCGACCGAGACAACGCCGTCGCCTGTCGCGACCAGGCGCGCGCTGCGCGCTCCATTTTCGGCGCGGCGCGTGCGGATCTCGTCGACGAGTTCGGGCAAGTGCTGGAACTGGCGCGTGCCGCAGACGATGTCGACGTGCTTCGCGCGGCGGAAGACATCGTCCTCGACGCGCTCGGCCATGCAGCCCATCACGCCGATCACCAGATCGGGTCGCGACTGCTTCACGTTCTTCAATTCGCCAAGCCAGGAGTAGACGCGTTCTTCGGCATGCTCGCGCACCGAGCAGGTGTTGAACAAGATCACGTCGGCGTCGTCGGCGCTCTCCGTGGTCACGTAGCCGCGCGCGCGGAAACGGCCCTCGGCGAGCAGCGAGTCGTACTTGTTCATCTGGCAACCGAAAGTCACGACGTGCACGCGCGCTGCGGCGAGCGGCGCGCTCGCCCCGTCGTTCAGGGCCTTCGATTGGAAGCGTGTGAGACTCATGGAGACCGCGTAGATTACAATCCGCGCCATGGAACAAAGCCTCCAGGACAGATTTGCGCCGCAGAATGCGTGTTTTGGCTGCGGCCCGGCGAATGCGAAGGGCCTGCGACTCAAGAGCCACGTCGCGGCGAACTGGGAGAAGGACGGCGAGGTCGTCTGCGACTGGAAGCCAGAACCCCACCACGAAGCCTTCAGCGGAATGTTGAACGGTGGGATCATCGGAGCGTTGCTGGATTGCCACAGCAACTGGACCGCGGCCCATCACCTGATGCGCCAATCGGGCGCAAGCTCGCCGCCCTGCACGGTCACCGCTGAATTCCATGTAAAGATGCGCAAGCCGACGCCCTCGACCGTGCCCGTGCGCCTGTCCGCACGCGTGGTCGATTCCCAGGGCGACCGGGCCACGGTAGAGGCCACGCTGTCCTCCGGCGGAGTCGTAACAGCGACCTGCCGTGGCCTCTTCGTGGCCGTGCGCGAGGGTCACCCGGCCTTCCACCGCTGGTAGGACGCGCCGCGCGTGACTTGCGCGGCATTGGCACGCGGCTTGCCCTGCATGGGACGCGTTGGTTTCGCGGGCATCACGCCGGCGGACCGCGCGCCAACCTCCGTGGAGGAATGTCCCATGAACGCCCGAATGATGGCCCTGTCCGCTGCCGGTCTGCTGCTCACTCAGGCCTGCGTCCGCGTCGAGGACCAGCCCTACTACGATCCCTACACGTACGAGGCGGAGCCCAACGACTTCTATTGGGGCGCGCAGGGCATCGGGCCGATCTGCGTGGGTGAATCGTTCCAGATCCGCGGGCACATTGACGACTTCGGTAGCGATCCCTTCGATGGTTTCGCGTTCAGGTCCGATGTCCCGATGGATATCGAGTTCGCACTGTACGCGGACGATCCCTTCGACGACTTCGATGTCGAATTGTTCGATCCGTACACGCTCGCGACGGTCGCGCGCTGGGAGACGGGCGCGAATCCCGAGGCGGGTCGCTTCTCGGTTGTCAGCTCCGGCTTCGAGTTCCACCTGGTCGTCAGCTCCTTCCACGGCTCGGGTTTCTACACGCTCGAGGTGCGCGGCGCGCCGCTGACGTGGTACGGCGTCGGGGCGACCAACCTGGCTGCGCAGGGTGTTTCGGATCGCGCGATACGCAGCGTCGATTGGACGGGCTACGCGCACCGGGGATCCGGGGAGAGCGCCGACGAAAGCCCAGCTTGGGTCCTGGCGACCACGTACGAAATCGACCCGACGACCGGCAACACGCGCAGGATCGACGTGCGCCGCCTGCTGCTCCGCCAAGGAGCTGACGGCGGGGATTGAGGCCGGAGTGGCGTATCCGGCCGCTGATCTCGCTTCTACATGAATCTTGCGGAAGAACCGACCGAGGCAGGCGTCCAACCCGGTGCCATGAAGATCGTCCTGCTTGCCACTGCTCTGCTCGGCACCCTTCTGTACTTCAGCGGACTGACACCCTTCGGTTCAGGCCCTGCGGCAGACGCCGACAAGTACCAAACGAGTTGGTACCGAAGCGGTCAGATGCAAAGCCGCGCGGAAATCGAGCACGGACTGCGGCAGGGTCCGGCGACCGAGTGGTACGCCAGCGGCAAGGAACGCTGCACCGGCGAGTACGAGGGCGGTCTGCGCGAAGGTCCTTGGGTCTTCTACACCGAGGCCGGCGAAATCGACACGGCGCGTTCGGGCAGCTATTCGGCCGGCTTGCGCAGCGGGTCCTGAGCGGCCTCGAAGTGGTACACGCCGCTCTGGCCGGCAGTCTCTTCGACGGCCAACCGCATGCGGTGCACGACGAGGTCCGCGAATTTCGCGCGCAGACGCTTGTGCAATTCGCGGCCGATCCAGGTCGCCAGATTCTCTGAGCTCGTGTTGTTGATCGGCAGCACGATCACATCGGCGCGCGGCGCGGCGTAGTAGCGATCCATGTAGCGCACCTCGCACACGCCGTCGGCGCGTTCGCTCCAGCGCAACACCGGATGTTCGCCGGGCACGACCCAATGCTCATCGAGGCTGTCGACGAGTTCGCGCACGATCGGCTTGACCTGCTTGAAGTCGATCACGAGGCCGTGCG
>JAYUOR010000431.1:0-9270 GCA_043760765.1 Planctomycetota bacterium
GTCTCCGGCAACTTCGCATCGCGCAGCAGGGCTTCGATGTCCTTCTCGCTCGCGCCGTCGAAGGCCGGCGAGTTGACACGGATTCCGAGCGTGCGCGCCGCGAGTCCAAGGTGCGTCTCCAGGATCTGGCCGACGTTCATGCGGCTGGGCACGCCCAGCGGATTGAGCACGATGTCGACCGGCGTCCCGTCCTCGAGGTACGGCATGTCCTCCTCGCGCAGGATCTTGGAGATGACGCCCTTGTTGCCGTGACGTCCGGCCATCTTGTCGCCGACCGAAAGGTTGCGCTTGGTGGCGACGTAGACCTTGACCATCTCGAGCACGCCGGTCGGCAGTTCGTCGCCGCGCGAGAGCCGGTTGACGATCTTGTTCTTCTCGCCTTCCTTGCCCTCGATCTTCGACTGGTAGTCGCTGACGATCCGAGCAGCCTTTTCGCGGCGCGCCTTCTCCTGGCAGTCCTCAGCCGACGACATGCACAAGAGGCGCACGCGGCGCAGCTCGTCGTAGGTCGCGGTGTCGTCCAGTGAAATCGACTTGCCGGTCAGGTCGTCGGTCACGTCCGCGCCAATCGCGGTCTTGACATCCTTCAACATCGCCACGGTGTAGTCGCGCAACGACTTGAGGAAGTCGCGCTCCGCATCGCGGATCTGCGTCAGAGCCTTGGTGCGCTCCGAGTCGGTCAGGTTGACGCGGCGCGAGAATTTCTGCGCGCCGATCACCACGCCGCGCGTGCCCGGGGGCATCGTCAACGACGAGTTTTTCACGTCGACGCCGGCCTTGCCGAAAATCGCGTGCAGCAGTTTTTCTTCAGGCGTCAATTCGCTCTTGGATTTCGGAGCGACCTTGCCGACGAGCACGTCGCCCGCGTCGACGAACGTCCCGATGCGCACGATGCCGGCCTCGTCGAGATTCGAGAGCGCCTTCTCACCGACGTTGGGGATGTCGCGCGTGAACTCTTCCTTGCCGAGCTTGGTCTCGCGCACTTCGACGTCGTATTCCTCGATGTGGATCGAAGTGAACGTGTCGTCCTTGATCAGGCGCTCGGAAACCAGGATCGCGTCTTCGTAGTTGAAGCCGTCCCAGGTCATGAAAGCGACCAACAAGTTCTTGCCGAGCGCCAGCTCGCCGTCCGAGGTCGCGGCACCGTCGGCCAAGAGTTCGCCCTGCTTGACTTCCTGGCCGATCTGCACGACGGGCTTGTGGGTCTGGCAGGTGCGCTCGTTGAGTCCGCGGTACTTGGTCAGCTTGTACTCGTCGGCGCCGACGACGATGCGCAGCGCATCGACGTAGGTCACCGTGCCGGCTTCAGTGGCGAAGACCGGCAGGTTCGAGTTGCGCGCGACGATTTTCTCCATGCCCGTGCCGACGATCGGCGGTTCGGTGCGCAGTAGCGGCACGGCCTGGCGCTGCATGTTCGAGCCCATCAACGCGCGGTTGGCGTCGTCGTGCTCGAGGAACGGGATCAACGCGGCGGAAATTCCGATGATCTGCTGCGGCGAGACGTCCAGGTAGTGGACTTCGTCGGGCGGGATCTCGTAGTTGTCGCCGTCCTTGCGGGCCAGCACGCGCTCGGCGTCGATGGCGCCCTTGCTGTCGAGCGGTGTGTCGGCGGGCGCGATCACGAAGCCGTACTCCTGGTCGGCGCGCAGGTAGTCGACCTTGTTGGTGATCTTGCCCTTCTCGACGCGGCGATAGGGCGTGGCCAGGAAGCCGTAGTCGTCGATCTTCGCGTACATCGAGAGCGACGAGATCAGACCGATGTTCGAACCTTCGGGCGTCTCGATCGGGCACAACCGGCCGTAGTGCGAAAGGTGCACGTCGCGAACGTCGAAGCCGGCGCGCTTGCGGTTCAAGCCTCCCGGCCCGAGTGCCGAAAGCCGCCGCTCGTGAGTCAGCTGCGACAACGGATTGGTCTGGTCGACGACCTGCGAGAGTTCGCCGCGGCCGAAGAAGTAGTCGATGGCACTGGAAAAGGTCTTCGAGTTGATCAGGTTGCGCGGCGAAACCGTTTCCGGGTTCTCGAGGTTCATGCGCTCCTGAGCCGTGCGGCGCAACTTGAGCAGACCCTTGCGGAATTCGTCTCCGGCAAGTTCGGCGATCGAGCGCACGCGCCGGTTGCCGAGGTTGTCGATGTCGTCGACGATGCCCTTCCCGGCGCGAAGCCCGAGCAGATACTTGATCGAATTGATGATGTCCGCCGGCTGCAGCGTCTGCACGTCCTCGGCGATGTCCTGGGTGAACTTGCGGTTCAGACGGAAGCGTCCGACACGTCCGAGGCGATAGCGCTGCGGATCGAAGAATTTCTCGTGGAACAGCTCGCGCGCCTTCTCGAGTTGCGGCGGATTGCCGGGGCGCAGGCGGGCGTAGATCTTGAGCAGCGCTTCGTCGTGGCTCTTGGTCGGATCCTCGTGCAACGTGTTGATCATCAACATGTCGAGTTCTTCCACCTTGGCTTCGATCACCTCGACCTCGGCCAGATCGCCGGCGGCAATTTCCAGCGCGGCGGTCTCGGGGATCGGGTAGCCGGACGGAACGAGGACTTCGCCGGTCTTCATCACCACGATGTCGCCGACGGCGATCTTCTCGGTGATCGATTTTGCGAAGGCGCTTTGTGTCTGCGACTTCTGCTTCTTGACGATCTTGGTCGGGTAGAAGGCGCGCAGCACGTCCTGGTCACTCGACAGCGTCTCATCGAGCGCGCGCAAGAGCGTCACCGCGGAGAACTTGCCTGACTGGTCGATGCGAACGGTCAGCACGTCCTTCTTCGTGACGTTGAGTTCGACCCACGAACCGCGCTCCGGAATGATCCAGCAGGTGTGCAGCTTCTTGTCCGAAGCCGAGCTGTCGACCGAGAAGTCGACGCCGGGCGAGCGGTGCAGCTGGCTCACGATCACGCGCTCGGAACCGTTGATGATGAACTCGCCGCCCCCGATCATGATCGGGATCTCGCCGAGATACACCTCTTCCTCGATCGGCTCGGGCTTGATCAGCCGCAGGCGAACCTTGAACGGGTAGCCGTAGGTCAGGCGCAACTGGCGGCACTCTTCGATCGTGTAGCGCGGATTCCCGAGCTCGTAGCCGATGTACTCGAGGCACATCGTCTTGTCGTACGAGTAGATCGGGAAGACTTCGCGCAACAAGCCCTCCAGGCCCTGCGCCGGGCGGCTGGCCTGCGGCGTCTCGAGCATCAGGAAATTGGTGTAGGCCTTGGTCTGGATTTCAACGAGGTTGGGTACTTCGATGATTTCCGGGTAGCGGCCGAAAGTGCGGACGGTGCGCGACGGGGTGGAGGCTTGGGTCATGTGCGGTCACTCGCGTGCGTGCCGGAGAAGGTCCACATCGCGCGCGTCCAGTTGGGCCCGCAGAGGCCCGAACGCGCCGAGGTGTTGTCTCCCGAGGGGTGGATATGGCGAAGCTCCGCGACCGGAGGGTACGGCCGAAGAGCGCGAATCAGGGCAGGCTGCGATGGACAGCGGTTTGCCCGAAGATTGTCTAGGTCGAGGAAGACCAGTGGATCCAGGACGGCGCGAATCCAATGGCAGGACTCGCGACAATTGCAGGAGGGTCGATCGGCGAGGTTCGACTCCGCCCCAGAGCCTGGGAAGGATAGCGAAACCCGAGGAAGTTTGCGCGAAGGCCCGACGGAAGTACCGTCCGACCGATCGCCGCCAACCCCGCCGCGCGCCCGGCTCCCAGAGGAGCGAAAAGGCGTGCGACGAAGCAGTCGGCGGAGAAAGACGCGTGGGCGGGAAAGCTCCCGCCCGCGAATCAGACCAGCTTGACCTTGGCGCCGGCGGCTTCGAGCTGCTTCTTCATCGCAGCAGCCTCGTCCTTGGTGGCGCCTTCCTTGACGGTCTTGGGCGCGCCCTCGACCAGGTCCTTGGCTTCCTTCAGGCCCAGGCCCGTGATCGCACGGACTTCCTTGATGACCTTGATCTTCTCGGCTCCGCCGTCCTCGAGGACCACGTTGAACGCGGTCTTCTCTTCGACAGCAGCAGCGGCGGGAGCGCCGCCACCGGCCGCCGCGGCAACGGGTGCTGCGGCAGAAACGCCCCAATGGGCTTCGAGGTGCTTGACGAGCTTGGCGGCCTGCAAGAGGCTCAGGCCGTCGAGCTGGGTGGCGATGGTTTGGAGCGCCGGCTCCAGGGTTTCGACTTCGGACATGTGACTCTCCTAGGGAGTAACTGGGGTACCAGGGATGTTTCAGGGTCCCCGCGACGGTCTGGGCCAGCGCGGGTTGGATGGATTGGATTCGGGGATCAGCTCGCCTGCGGCGCAGCTTCACTGCTCGCACCGAGTTTGTCGGCGCGGGCTTGGAGGACGCGGGCCAGGCCCGACGGATTGGCGGCGAGTACGGTGACGAGACCGCGAGCGGGCGTCGCCGACAGGCCGACGATCATGCCGCGCAGAGTGCGCTTGTCGGGCACACCAGCGAGCGCCTTGGCGTCCGCGGCCGTCAGCACGAGACCTTCGAGCAGGCCCGCGCGAATCGGCAACTTGCCCGACTTCTTCAACTCGGCCGAGGTGAGCACCTTGGCCGCGTGCATCGCGGCATCGGCTGAGCCGTAGACGATGCCGACGTTGCCGACCAGCACATCGGCGCCGAATTCGACACCGCGCTCGGCCAGGACGCGACGCGCAAGTGCGTTGCGAACCATGCGCAGACGCGCACCGCCCTTGGCGAGTTCGCCGCGCAGTTTCTCGAGTTCGTGGACCGTGACTTTGTCCATGGACACCACCAGCATTCCGCCGGCTTCCTTGAATTCCCGCGAGTATTCGCGGGTGACCATTTCTTTGAGCAGGTTCGGCATGGGGTCAGGCTCCGTAGGAAATCCAGGCACCGGGGCCCATCGTGGTGGAGACCGAAATCCGCCGCATGAAAATGCCCTTGACCGCGGGCGGGCGCATCGCGGAGAGGTGATCGAGGAACGCGCGAAGATTGACTTCGAGGTCCTCGGTCTTGAACGAACGCTTGCCGAAGGCGGCGTGCACGTTGCCACCCGCGTCGGTGCGGAACTCGACCTTGCCGGCCTTGAACTCCGTCACCGCGGCGCCGACATCGGCGGTCACCGTGCCGGACTTGGGGCTGGGCATCTTGCCTTGGGGGCCGAG
This sequence comes from Planctomycetota bacterium, assembly GCA_043760765.1. Lineage (GTDB taxonomy): Bacteria > Planctomycetota > UBA1135 > UBA1135 > JADJQU01. The sequence goes on from JAYUOR010000431.1 coordinate 5,113, forward strand.
GACCTTACCGAGCTTGCCGACGTGCTTCATCATGTCGGGGCTGGCGATCACGATGTCGAAGGCGGTCCAGCCGCCGAGGATCTTCTCGGCCAGGTCGGCCGATCCGACTTCGTCGGCGCCGGCGGCCCTGGCCGCCGCAGCCTTGTCGCCTTCGGCGAACACGACCACGGTGACTTTCTTACCCAGCCCTTTGGGCAGCGAAACGGCGCCGCGCACCAGCTGGTCTGATTTCTTGGGGTCGATGCCGAGACGAACGGCGACCTCGAGAGTCTCGTCGAACTTGGTATGCGGCAGGCCCTGGATCAGGGCGAGTGCGGCGGCCGGCTCGTAGACCTTGCTGCGGTCCACTTGCGCCGCGGCCTTCGTGTAGCGCTTGCTGTGAATTGCCATCGTTGTTCTCTTGTTGCGTGGGAAAGGCGCTTAGCCCACGACCTCGATACCAGACGAGCGGGCGGTGCCCGCGATGATGCGCGCGGCCATCTCGACGTCGCGCGCATTGAGGTCCTTCATCTTCATCTTCGCGATCTCCAAGACCTGCGCCTTGGTGACCTTGCCGACGGCCTTTTCATGACCGACGGTGCCGCTGCCCTTCTCGATGCCCGCGGCCTTCTTGAGCAGGATCGCGGCGGGCGGCGACTTCAGGATGAAGTCGAAGCTGCGGTCCTTGTAGACGGTGATTTCAACCGGGATGATCAGGCCCATCTGGGCGCGCGTCGCGTCGTTGAACTGCTTGACGAACATCGCGATGTTGACGCCATGCGAGCCGAGAGCGGGACCGACCGGCGGCGCCGGGGTCGCCTGCCCAGCTGGGCACTGCAACTTGATCTTGCCTGTGATTTCTTTTGCCATCGCGAATTCCTTCTTGGGGTCCCTTGCAGATCGTGCAGCTCCCAGCGGAAGCCGCGTCGTTGCTCAGACCTTTTCCACTTCCCAGTACTCGAGCTCGACCGGCGTCGGACGACCGAAGATCGTGACTACGACGCGCACCGTGCCCTTCTCCGGAGATACGTCTTCGACGCTGCCGTCGAATCCGTCGAACGCTCCGGACTTGATCTTGACCATGTCGCCCTTTTGCAGACCGATCGTGACCTGGGGCCGCGACTCGGTGTCGGACATGCGCACGAGAATCGCCTGGACCTCGCCGTCGGACAGCGGCACGGGTTCGCCGCGCGATCCGAGGAAGTCGCCGACTTTTCCGGTCTCACGCACGACGCTCTGAGCTTGCAGCGCGCGCGGATCCTCGGGGTCGGCCAGGTCAACCTGCAACATCAGATAACCGGGATAGAGCTTGCGATTGATGATGCGCTTCTTGCCGCCCTTGAGGTCGGTGACGCGCTCGAAGGGCACCAGCACCTGCGGGACGATGTCCTGCACGCCGGCCAGCTTGATGCGCAACTCCAGTTGCTTGCGAACGGAGTCCTCGCAACCCGATTGACAGCGAACGAAATACCACTTGTGAGCCATGGTCATGCACCTCCAAACCACAGCAACCTGGTCACGCGCCCGATCAAAATGTCGGATCCGGCCAGGTAGACCATCAGGAAGAGCACGCAGAAGATCACGACCAGCGAGGAACTGACGACATCCTTGAATGTCGGCCAAGTGACCTTGCGCATCTCGCTCTCGGTGTCGATCAACAGGTCGGCGTTCTTGGGCTTCTCGAGCCAGCGATACAGCAGGAACACGCCCAGCGCGCCGACCATGGCCGAGATCAGGAAGGCCGGCGTCACGCTGATGCCCAACACCGGAATGATCGCTCCGCCCTGGCCGGTTTCGTTGGCGCCCAGACGCTGCCCCAAGGACTTGAACGACACACCCAATTGAATATTGAGAGCGCGCGCTCCCCACAGCGCGAGGATCGCGAGCGACCAGAACGCAGCCATGCGGGCCATGCGTCCTTGATCTTTGCGGTAAGCCATGTGCGCCTGCGGGGGAGGTTGGAGGTTGGAAAGGTGCGGATCAGTGCGAACGGATTAGAGCTTGTGCTCTTTGTGCTCGACGTGCTTGCGGCAGAAGCGGCAGTACTTGCTCTTGGTGAGCTTGTAGCCGGCCTTCTGACGCTTGTGCGTCGTGTAGTTCCGGTTCTTGCACTCGGTGCACTCGAGGAAGACAAAGCGTTCCTTGGTCTTCATGGATCAATGCTCGTGTTGGTCGCGGTGGAGGGATGGATCCGGTTGCGAGCGCGCGTTTCGCGCGCGCTCGCAGCCAGCCCCGTGAAACTTACTTGATGATCTTGGTGACCACGCCGGCGCCGACCGTGCGGCCACCTTCGCGGATCGCGAAGCGCAACTGCTCGTCCATGGCGACGGGCGTGAGCAACTCGACCTCGATCTTGACGTTGTCGCCGGGCATGCACATTTCTGCGCCGCCGAGCAGCTTCGCCGTCCCGGTCACGTCCGTCGTGCGGAAGTAGAACTGCGGGCGGTAGCCGGAGAAGAACGGCGTGTGACGGCCGCCTTCATCCTTCGACAGCACGTAGACTTCGGCTTCGAAGTGCGTGTGCGGCGTGATCGAACCGGGGGCCGCGAGCACCATGCCGCGCTCGATGTCGTTCTTTTCGATGCCGCGCAGGAGCACGCCGACGTTGTCGCCGGCCTCGCCGCCCTCGAGCGTCTTCTGGAACATTTCGACGCCCGTGATGGTCACCTTGCGGATGTCCTCGCGCAGTCCGACGATCTCGACGACTTCGCCGACCTTGCAGCGGCCGCGATCGATACGCCCGGTTCCGACCGTGCCGCGACCGGAGATCGAGAACACGTCCTCGATGCACATCAGAAACGGCTTGTCGACCAGGCGCACCGGCGTGGGGATGAACGTGTCCAGAGCCTTCATCAACTCGTCGATGCAGGCATTGGCCTTGTCGTCCTTGCCGCCCGATTCCAAAGCAGCCTTCGCCTGACCGCGAATGATCGGGGTGGTGTCGCCGGGGAACTTGTACTTGTTGAGCAGGTCGCGGATTTCCATCTCGACCAGTTCGATCAGCTCAGGGTCGTCTAGCAGGTCGACCTTGTTCAGGAACACGACGATGTGCGGCACACCGACCTGACGGGCGAGCAGCACGTGCTCGCGCGTCTGCGGCATCGGGCCGTCAGCGGCGGAGACCACCAGGATCGCGCCGTCCATCTGGGCGGCGCCGGTGATCATGTTCTTGACGAAGTCCGCGTGTCCGGGGCAGTCGACGTGCGCGTAGTGACGCGCATCGCTCTCGTACTCCGTGTGCGACGCCGCGATGGTCACGGTCTTGTCGGCCGAGCGCACGGTGCCACCTTTGGTGATCTCGGCGTAGCTCTTGACCTTGGTGCCGTTCTTCGACGCTGAACGCGCCGCGAGCGCAGCCGTCAAGGTGCTCTTGCCGTGGTCGATGTGACCGATGGTTCCGACGTTGACGTGCGGCTTCTTCCGCTGAAAGATTTCCTTTGCCATGACTGTTCTCCGGTGACTGGACGGCTTGGGACCCTGGGGGAACGTTGAGGTTGGACGGACCACCCCATGCACGCCTCACATGGACGCCATCAGGGGGCCGTTGGACTGTTGATTCGAGTTGAAAGTTGAGAGAGACGGTGAGGTGGAGCTGCTGAAGGGGATTGAACCCTTGGCCTCTCCCTTACCAAGGGAGTGCTCTACCACTGAGCTACAGCAGCGGCGCGGCCCCGCCGGACGGTTGAGGTCGGTTGGGTCGCGATTCGCCGGCGTGCGGTGCGCGCACGTTCGTTCCGGAGGAGAGGTCGCGATCGCCCGACAAGGCGCTCGAGCGACCGGATCAAGGCGCGGGCAAGACCAGTCTCGCGCGGCCTTGTTGTGGAGCGGGCGATGGGAATCGAACCCACGCTATCAGCTTGGAAGGCTGAAGTTCTACCATTGAACTACGCCCGCATGCCCGAGCGCGTACGCGCAAGCTTGCCCGAGCGCGCTCGCGCGAGCCTGCTAGGCGCGTGGCGCGCAGGCATTTTCGATGCTTGCGTCCGCGCGCCCTGCGTGTAGGCACAGGCGGCAGAGCCAAGGCGCAAGCGCCGCTCAGGGGACGTGGCTAGGGACCGATGCGAAGAGAGCGAAGGGAAAAGCGGCTTTGGGCCTGACTGGCCAGCCTGAATCCCCACCATGTCGGTCGCGCCGCCGCGGGCCTGCCGCGCGCGCGCCCTCCGCCTTTCGGCGAAGATA
>JAYUOR010000432.1:0-3530 GCA_043760765.1 Planctomycetota bacterium
TCGAGGCGTCGTGCAGGGCGGCTTGCGTCGGCAGGGCCGGCTCGCGGCGCAAGCGGAAGAAACGAGTCGACGATTCAGCCAGCGACAGCAAACCGCCGCGTGAGCGCTCTTCGGGCAGCGGATGCAACGCGCCGACAGGTAGCGTCGAAAGCAGTTGAGCTTCCGCGGCCCAGGGCACGAATCCCGGCGCGGGCGAGAGCCGATGCCCGCTCGAGTACGGCCGGCCGAGTTCGGTTCTCGACCCGTCGCCGAACAGCAGACGCTGGTTGTGTTGGGGCAGAGCGGCATCGAGTTCGGCGAAGCGCACGGCGGCGCGGTCGCCGAAGAAAGCCGTGGTGGCGACGACCAGTCCGCGCGCGGCGCCCATACGACGCGCCGCGTCGTTCAACAAACCGAGCACGCGCGCGCCTTGCTCCGGGCGGATTTCTCCGTCGCCGAGAACGGCCAGCGCCTCGCGTAGCCCGACTGGGGAAATCGCGTACATGATGCGGCCGCGCAATTCGTTCGGCCGCGAGCCGCGCGTGCTCTCCTGGAAAGCGTGCAGTCGTTGCAGCGCTTCGATCGATGCTTCCACCGCGGCGGCCAGTTCTTCCAGCAGACGCTCCTCGCGCCACGCGCCGGCCCGGAAGGCGAGGCGCGGGACATTGATCGCGACAGCGCCCGCGCAGTAGATCGCCGCGCGCTCGCGCTGGGCGCGCTGACAACCCGGCGCGGAGAAGCGTTCCTTGTCGTGGCCCCAGGTCGGAACGAGTTGGCCGCGCTCGAGCAGGCGCTCGAGCGCCTGCGCGCGTTCGACATCGTCGCGTCGCGACGTGTAGCTAGATTCCAAGGCGGACTCGTCGACGAAGATGCGCGGCGCGGACGCCTCGCCCTCCATCTGCGCGAGCGCGTCGATCACGCGCTCGAGCACCTCGCCGGAGCGTTCGTTGCCGAGTTCGAGGTCGATGCGCCGTCCACCGGCAGTCGCGATTCCGGCGGCCGACTGCAGCCAATTCGAAAGCGCATCCCCACGCTTGCCCGATCGCGAGCGCAAAAGCGGCGCGAGCAAGAGCGCCGCGCTTTCGATCACCAATCCCTGCGAGACACCGTGCAATGCGCGCGCGCACTCGCCGAGTGCCGCAAAGGCCGCGCCCTCGTCGGCGCCGCCGGCCGCCAGCAACTCGCTTGGCAGTCCGGCCCACAAATACAGCTCTGGCCGCGCGAGGTCGACGACGTGCAGGTCGCCGCCAAGGTGCCGCTCGCAGCTGGCATCGTCGAGCACGTGCTCCAGTGCAAAGCGCCGCAGGACTTCAGCGCTGACGCGTTGCGCGGCGTCGACTTCGCCCAGCTCCTCGGCGGCGACGACTTTGGAACGATCCAGCGGACGCGCGGGAGTCTGCAAGCGCTGGCGCAGATCGTGCACGGGCAGCAGCACACTTGCCTGCCGGCGCAGCGCGCTCTCCAGCCCCATGCCGACCAATTCGTTGTCAACGAGTTCGCGCACCAGCGCGGTCGAGATGCGCTTCAGGCCCAGCGCGAACACACGCGTCTCGACGCGAGCGGCGATTTCTTCCGCCGCACCGCGCACGAGCTCCGCCTCGTTCATCAGCGCCGCGACGATGCGCCCCTTGCTCCAGGCTGCCGGCGCGTTTTCGTCGGAAGGCCGCACGCGCGGTGCGCGCGTTCCCGGCGTGGGCGAGCGATGCACTTCGAGCACCTCGCGCAGTTTCGCGCGGCGATCGCGGTAGAGGATGTAGGCCTTCGCCACCGAAGCCCGGCCCAATTCGATCAAGGCGTGCTCGACGAGATCCTGGATTTCCTCGATGCTCGGCGCCGGTGCATCGCCCGCCGAGTTCGAATCTCCGCTCGCGCGACGATTCTCCAGCGCCATGCGCACGACTCCGGCAACCTCCGCGGCAAAGCCCTGATCGCCCTCGCCCACCGCGACCATCGCGCGTTGGATCGCATCGCGGATCTTGGTCTCGTCGAACGGCACTTCGCGGCCGTCGCGCTTGCGCACCCGTTGCAGACTCATGGCGTGCGCTCGCCGGATTGACCTTCGCGGCGGCTCTCGAGGATCGGCTTGAGTTCGTCGAGGAACTGGGTCACGTCCTTGAACTCGCGGTAAACGCTGGCGAAGCGCACGTAGGCGACCTGATCGAGCTTGCGCAGCTCTTCCATCACCAGCGTGCCGATCACCGAACTGTGGACTTCGCGGTCGTATTCCTCCTGACAGCGCGTCTCGACCCGCGCCGCGGCGCGCTCGAGTTCCTCGGTGACGACCGGCAGCTTTTCGCAGGCGCGCATCATCCCGGCCAGCACCCGTTCACGATCGAAGCGCACGCGCTCGCCACTCTTCTTGACCACCCTGAGCGGCGTATCCTCGACCCGCTCGTAGGTCGTGTAGCGCAGGTAGCAGTCCAGGCATTCGCGCCGCCGGCGGATCGCGCTGCCGTCGGAAGCCGCCCGAGAATCGACCACGCGATCGTTGTCTTGTTTGCAGCGCGGGCACTTCATGGAGGCGACCCCTGGTGGGCGTGCCAGGATCACACGCTACCGGTTGGGTGTCAATTGCCGTGAGCCCCGTCGTGGAAGCTACTTTCCGAGGCAAAAGCGTTCGAAGATGGCGCTGAGCAGGTCTTCGGGAGTCGTGCGGCCCTGAATCTGATCGAGCTCGTCGGTAGCGCTGCGCAGCGCCGCCGCCGCGAGGTCGAGCGTGGCGCCGGATTCGAGCAGCCCCTGCGCCTCAACGGCCCAAGCGCGCGCCACCACAAGCGCACCGCGATGGCGCGCGGACAGCTCGCGGATTTCGCCCTCCGGCGCCGTGGTCGAAAGGACCGCGCCCACGGCCGACGAAAGTTCAAGGAGTCCCTGCCCGGTCCGCGACGAGACCGCAACAACGGCGCGCAGCTCCGCGGCGAGGCTCCCGGCAGCTGCCTTTTCGAGGGCCCCAAGCCGCAGCGGGTCCGCGGCGTCCAGCTTGTGCAGGACCAACACGGTCGGCGGGCAGGGACCGCCGTCCGACAAGGCCCTGAACTGCTCGGACAGCTCGACGTCTCCGAGCGAGGCATCGACGATCCACAACCACAGGTCGGCGCCGGCACGCAAGTCGCGGGCGCGCTCGCGGGCAAGTCGGTCAGCCTGCATCGGCACGTCCGCGTCGCCCGCCAGTTCGGTGCCGGCGGCGTCCCAAAGTTCTACCTCACCGCCCGGCGTGGCCCAGCCTCGCCGCAGGGCGTCGCGGGTGGTGCCGGGCAACTCGCTGACCAGCGCGGAAGCGTCGGTCAGGCGATTGAACAATGAACTCTTTCCAGCATTGGGCCGGCCCACGAGCACGGCGCGCGGCAGGCCCACGGGAGCTTCGCGGGCGATCTCCCAGGCCAGCGCTTCGTCGAGGCTAGCGCAAAGTTCGCGCAGCGGATTGACGAGTTCGTCGCGCGGTATCCCACCGGTCTCGTTCTCGTCGAAGTCGAGGCTGGCTTCGCACAGCGCCCGCACGCCCACGAGCTCTGCGCGCAGGGCATCCACGCGCCCCGAGAGCCCGCCGAAGA